>JAUWQL010000099.1 GCA_030611105.1 Bacteroidales bacterium | reverse complement strand
CTTTTAAATTTTGAAGTTTTGATAATAAATTATCCTGTTCATCTGGATTTAAACTCACAAAATATTTTTGAATAGATGATGATTTCATTTCTTTTTTCTGTAAATATAATAAAATAAACACAGTTATTCTAAACTAGAGCCTTATTTTGCAAAAATTCATGAGAATGATTCTTCTTTTACCGAAAATATATTTGAGCTAAGAAACGACAGTACAGGAACCTTAAAAGTACTTTCATTTACAGGATTAGACGGACCTGAATTTAGCACAAATCTGGATACTGCCGATGTTGCTCTTTCAGGTGATGATGTTTATTCTTTTGGCTTTATATATAAACCTGTTAATCCCGGCCAGGATACTATAATTTTTACAATGCAAACTAATGGTGGCAATATAGAATTTTACCTTGTTGGAAATGCTGTTCCCGAAAATTATAATATTGAAAATTTCGAAGGTGCTGTTTTCCCTCCTGAAGATTGGATAATTGTAGATGCTGATGAGGATTATGAAAATTGGACAATAGGTGCGGAAGATAATCCATATACCGGTATGTCGGCACTTTCATGGTCGTATGATATGGTAATGGAAGAAGCTTTAACTCCGGATAACTGGCTTATAACTCCAAAGCTTAAACTTTCTGATAATGATAGTTTAACTTATTTATGCAGGGCACCGAACGAACATTATTTTCAGGAATATTATTCAATAATGCTCTCTACAACTAGTGCTGATATTGGTGATTTTACCGAAACTCTTTTTTCTGAACGCTTAGAAAATGATGCATGGAATTATAGAAGCGTTGATCTTTCAACTTATTCCGGCCAGGAAGTTTATATTGCTTTCAGGCATCATAACAGTACCAATCAATCGGCTTTGCGTATTGATGAAATAAGTTTTCCTCAACTTACCGCTAGTATTGCCACTTTAAGTGATTTGACAGTTAATACGGAAACAGTTCAAGGTTTTGCTCCTGATATTTATACTTATAATGTTGAGTTACCAGCTGAAACAACAACTGTAACTGTTGCTGCTACCACAACTATTGAAAATGCTTCTTATGTGGTTAATAATGCCAGTGCATTGCCTGGTACAACCACAGTAGTGGTAACTGCAGAAGATGGAACTACCAAACTGACTTATACTATTAACTTTACTGTAGCAACTGGTATTGATGATTTGGATGGACAAGATTCATCAATTTCTGTTTATCCTAATCCGACTACCGGAATATTAAATATAACAAATGCTGAAAATGCGACAGTATACGTTTATGGTATTTCAGGTAATTTATTACAAGTGTGTGAAAATGCAGGAACGCATGAAGTTATCGATATATCTTCATTTAAAGGAGGTGTGTATATTGTACAGATTATTACATCTGATAATGAAAAAATCATTAAAAAAATAAATTTAATAAAGTAGAATATGTAAACAAAAGTATTAAATGGATGGTTATTTATAACCATCCATTTTTTGTTATTTGCTATATGTATAAAAAACATAATATTTATGATTAAAATTTTATAATTTTGCACCACATGAATTAATATTTAATAAAAAATAATATACAAATGAAAAACACACCATTCACAAAATTTCATATTGATTTAGGAGCTAAAATGTTACCTTTTTGCGGTTTTAATATGCCAATTGAATATTCAGGAATAAATGATGAACACATGACTGTTCGTGAGAAAGTTGGTGTTTTTGATGTTTCACATATGGGTGAGTTTTGGGTAAAAGGTCCGAAAGCTTTTGATTTGGTTCAACGAATTACTTCTAATAATGTAGCCGATCTATTTGATGGCAAAATACAGTATTCTTGCTTCCCAAACGGAAAAGGTGGAATAGTTGACGATTTATTAGTGTACAAATTTGACGATGAAACATATTTATTAGTAGTAAACGCTGCTAATATAGATAAGGATTGGGCGTGGGTTACTAAACATGCTCAGGAAATGGGTCTGGAAATAGGCAAAGAAGTTTACAATGCTTCAGATGATATTGCCCAGTTAGCAATACAAGGACCATTGGCTTTAAAAGCAATGCAAAAACTAAGCTCAGCAAATGTTATTGACATGGAATATTATACTTTCCAGAAATGTGATATTGCAGGAATTAAAGATGTAATTTTTTCAACAACAGGATATACCGGTTCGGGTGGATGTGAGATATATATTGCTAACGAAGATGCAGAAAAATTGTGGAAAGCCGTTTTTGAAGCTGGAGAAGAATTTGGAATTAAACCAATAGGATTAGGTGCCCGCGACACATTAAGATTAGAATCGGGTTTTTGTTTATATGGTAACGATATTAATGATGAAACTTCGGCAATACAGGCAGGATTAGGCTGGATCACCAAATTTGTAGATGGTAACGATTTTATTGATCGCGTTGTTTGGGAAAAACAAAAAAAAGAAGGTGTGCCACAGCGATTAAAAGGATTTATATTGGAAGACCGTGGAATTCCGCGTCAACATTATAAGGTTGTTGATGCTGAAGGAAATGAAATTGGAGAAGTAACATCAGGTACAATGTCAGCAATTATTAAAAAGGGTATTGGAATGGCATATCTGAACAAAGGATTCTGGAAAGAAGGAACAGAAATTTTTATCGAAGTTCGTAACAAAAAACTTAAAGCTAAAATTGCTCGTCCGCCATTTCATGAAACCTTTAAGCAGTAGACTTATGTAAATAGAAATGATTAGTTTTAGTTTTGCAATTTGAATAATTAAAATTTAGGCTTAAAGGTTCACGAGCGGGATTGCGGACAGGATTGTGTGAGCGAGTAACAAAATAAGTATGCAAATTCATCAATTTAATTAATAGCACAAGTTCAATATAAAATTGAAAACAAAGTAAAATAGATAAATGAACCCTGCTAAATCAGTAGGGTTTTTTATTCAATGGTTTATTCTTAACTTTATTGCCCGTTTTATTTGTGATTATTGTCCCAAAAAAATGTTGCACATCATATAATTTCTAGTTATATTATTAAAAATTTATTTGCAACTTGCAGTCTGATTTATGAAATAGTTAATAACCTAAAAAACAATAAATTATGAGAAAACATATTTTTAACGCCGGTCCATGTAAATTATCTGATTCATTATTAAAGAATTCTGCTGAAGCTGTTCTTGAATTCAATGGTTTAGGCCAATCTTTAATTGAAATCTCTCATAGAAGTAAAGATTTTCAAGCTGTGATGGATGAAACAGTTGATTTAATGAAAGAAGTTTTGAGCATCCCTGAAGGATATTCTGTTTTATTCCTGGGAGGTGGTGCCAGTCTTCAATTTGCTATGATCCCTTATAACTTTATGAAATCAAAATCATTTTATGTAAATACCGGAACATGGTCGTCAAAAGCAATTAAAGAAGCTAAAATGTGGGGCGAAGTTGTTGAAGTATCTTCAAAAGATAAAAACTTTACATACTACCCTAAAGGATTTGAAATTCCTAATGATGTTGATTATGTTCATATTACAACTAATAACACAATTAGTGGAACTGAGATTTTCGAAGATTTGGATGTTAAAGCTCCATTAATTGCTGATATGTCATCAGATTTTTTAAGTCGACCTGTTGATGTTTCAAAATACGATATGATTTATGGTGGTGCACAAAAGAATTTAGGTCCAGCCGGAGTAACATTCATTATTATTAAAAATGAAATGTTAGATAAAGTAGTTGATGATCGTCAAATTCCTACTATGCTTCAATATGGTATTCATATTGATAAAGGATCAATGTTCAATACTCCTCCTGTATTTAATATTTTTGCTGTTCGCGAAACTTTAAAATGGGTAAAAGCAATGGGTGGAGTTAAAGCAATGGAGAAATTAGCAAAAGACAGAGCAGAATTACTTTATAATGCTATTGATAACAGTAATATGTTTGTAAGCCCTATTGTTAAAGAAGATCGCTCAAGAATGAACATTGTTTTTGTTATGAAAGATGAGTACAAAGAAAAAGAAGCTGATTTTATTGCTTTTGCCGGTGAAAGAAATTGTGTTGGTATAAAAGGTCATCGTTCTGTTGGTGGTTTCCGTGCTTCAACTTATAATGCATCTACAATAGAAGATGTTCAGGCATTGGTTGGAGCTATGAAAGATTTCGAAGCTAAAAACGCATAAAAATTAAATAATAAAATAATGGACTCAAGGCATTTGCTTTGAGTCTTTTTATAAATCATTAAAACTAAATCGATATGAAAAAAGTTCTTGTTGCAACCGAAAAACCATTTGCTCCTGCGGCAGTAGCGCAAATTAAGGAAGTGTTAAACAAAGCTAATTACGAATTAGTATTATTAGAAAAATATACAGATAACTCTGAATTTTTAAAAGCAGTAGAAAATGTTGATGCCTTGATTGTTCGTTCCGATAAAGTTACAAAAGAAGTTGTTGATGCTGCTAAAAATCTAAAAATTGTTGTTAGAGCCGGTGCAGGTTACGATAATCTTGATCTGGAAGCTTGTACTGCAAAAAATATTGTAGCAATGAATACTCCTGGTCAAAACTCAAATGCTGTTGCTGAATTGGCTTTAGGTATGATGGTTCTGATAGCACGTGGAAATTATAACGGTAAAGCCGGTACTGAATTAAGGGGTAAAAAACTGGGAATACATGCTTATGGTAATGTAGGATATTATGTTGCTGAAATTGCAAAAGGATTTGGAATGGAGATTTATGCTTTCGATCCTTTTGTAGATAATGAGAAAATTAAAAAAGCAAATATAACTCCGGTTGATTCAGCCGAAGAGCTGTACTCAACTTGTCAGTATGTTTCATTACATATTCCTTCAAACGAAAAAACTAAAAAATCAATTGGATTTGATTTATTAAAAAAGATGCCAAAAAATGCAACTCTTGTTAATACTGCCAGAAAAGAAGTTATAAACGAAGAAGAATTGCTGAAAGTTTTTGCTGAAAGAGAAGATTTCAGTTATGTATCTGATATTGCCCCTGATTGTAAAGACGAGATTGCAGAGAAATTCGAAGGTAGATTTTTCTTTACTCCAAAGAAAATGGGCGCTCAAACTGCTGAGGCAAATATTAATGCAGGAGGAGCTGCTGCAAATCAAATTATCGATTTTTTAGAAAACGGAAACGAAACATTTAAGGTTAATTAAAATAAATAGATTAGAAGTTTTTGAGAGATAAGTTGCTTTTATTGTATTCATTATGATAAAACGAAACAACTTTAGACTTTAGACTTTAAACCTGCCTGACGGCAGTCAGGCTTTAAACTAATTTAAACATGGCAATAATAAAACCATTTAAAGGATTAAGACCTCCGAAGGAGATTGCAAAGGATGTAGCATCATTACCTTATGATGTTATGAATAGTAAAGAAGCTGCTGTAATGGCTGAAGGTAAAGAGTGTTCATTATTACATATTACAAAAGCAGAGATTGATTGTCCTGCGGGAACTGATGTACATTCTGAAACAGTATATAACAAGGCTGTTGAAAATTTTAAAATGTTACAGGAAAAAGGATGGTTAGTACAGGATGATGAAGCAAAATTTTATATTTATGCTCAAACAATGGATGGCCGTACTCAATACGGTATTGTAGGTGCTGCTGCATGTGCCGATTATCATAAGGGTATTATTAAAAAGCATGAGTTAACCCGTCCTGAAAAAGAAGACGACAGAATGGTTTTAACTCGTTATACTAATGCGAATATAGAGCCGGTATTTTTCTCGTACAAAGCTGTTCCGGAAATTGATGCAATAGTTGAGAATATTGTTAAAAATCAGGAAGCTGATTATGATTTTATTGCTGAAGAAGATGGTTTTGGACATCATTTTTGGGTAATAAACAATGCTGATACAAATAAAAAATTAGAAGAATTATTCGCAACAAAAGTGCCTTATACTTATGTTGCTGATGGACATCACAGAACAGCAGCAGCAGCTCGTGTTGGAATCGAAAAACAAGAGCAAAACCCAAATCATACCGGAAATGAAGAATACAATTTCTTTATGGCCGTTCATTTTCCCGATAATCAATTAAAAATTATTGATTACAATCGTGTAGTTAAAGATTTAAACGGTTTATCAGCAGAAGAATTAGTTGAAAAATTGAAATCTTCATTCGAGATTGAAAAGATTGGTACTGATATTTATAAGCCGGTTAAACTTCATGAATTTAGCATGTATTTAGCAGGCAACTGGTATAAGTTAACTGCAAAGGAGGGAACTTATAATGATAACGATCCAATCGGAATTCTTGATGTTACGATTCTTTCAAAACAAGTTCTTGAACCAATTTTTGATATACTTGATTTAAGAACATCAAAAAGAATTGATTTCATCGGAGGAATCCGAGGATTGGGTGAGTTAAATAAAAGAGTTGACAGTGGCGATATGAAGGTTGCATTTGCTTTATATCCGGCTTCATTACAACAGTTAATTGATATTGCAGATTCAGGTAATATTATGCCTCCAAAAACTACCTGGTTTGAACCTAAATTACGTAGTGGTTTGGTAATTCACAAGTTAGATTAATAAATTTCGTTGAAAAAAGTCACGGCGTAGATTTCTTAATTTCTTAAACAGAAGATATTTAATTATTATAAAACTTAATAAGCTAAGCTACACCGTGACTTTATGGATACTTTAATTATAAGGGATTGATTTTTTCAATCCCTTTTTTTGTAATACCGAATCGGCATTAAATAGAAAAAGGCGAGAGATTAGTCCCACCTTAAATGTTTTCACAACGGAATAATCCTTATTGTGAATTGCTTCATTTTGTGCTACTAAGTTAATTTAATATTTTCTTTTCAACAAATTTCTTTTTACTTTTATATAAGCAATTAGATATAATACACTAAACTTATGAGAAAAATATTAGGATTAGATTTAGGAACTACTTCAATAGGTTGGGCTTTTGTTAATGAAGCCGAAAAAGAAAATGAAAAATCTGAGATTATTAAAACCGGAGTTAGGGTTGTGCCTTTAACTACAGATGAAAGTACCGATTTTGCTAAAGGAAAAGCAGCAACAATTAATGCTGACAGAACACTAAAAAGAGGTGCAAGAAGAAACTTGCAACGTTATAAGCAAAGGAGAGAAAATCTTATTGAGGTATTAAAAAAGAATAATCTTATTACTGTAAGTACAGTTTTTGCCGAAGAAGGAAATAGTTCTACTCATTTTCTTTGGGAATTGAGGGCAAAGGCTGCACAAGAAAAAATAGTTTTAGAAGATTTTGCCAGGGTTTTGTTAACTATCAATAAAAAAAGAGGTTACAAAAGTAACCGTAAAGCTAAAGACGAAGGAGATGGACAGGCAATTGATGGTATGGATGTAGCTCTTAAATTATACAATGAGAGTTTAACTCCCGGACAATATGGTTTAAATTTATTAAATAACGATAAAAAGCATATCCCTGATTTTTATCGTTCTGATTTGCAAAATGAATTTGATAAAGTTTGGGAATTTCAACAACAATTTTACCAGGAAATTTTAACTAATGATTTAAAAGAAGATTTAAGAGATAAAAATAAGGGGCAAACCTACAAAATTTGTGAAAACCCTTTTGAATTAGTTGGAATAAAACGAACAGGAAAAACTCAAGAGCAAAAAAAGGAAAATTATCAATGGCGTGTTAATGGATTAAGTAAGCAGTTGAGTTTAGAACAGTTGGTTGTCGTATTACAAGAAATTAATAATCAAAAGAACAATTCAAGTGGATACTTAGGAGCAATTAGCGACAGAAGTAAAGAACTGCATTTTAATAATGAAACGGTTGGTCAATATCTCTATAAGCAAATAAAAGAGAATCCTCATGTTCAATTAAAAAATCAAGTTTTTTATCGCCAGGATTATTTAGATGAGTTTAACCAAATTTGGAAAACCCAAGCTCAGTTTCATAAAGAATTGAATACTGAGTTAAAAAAAGAAATTAGGGATATTATTATTTTTTATCAGCGAAGATTAAAATCTCAAAAAGGATTAATAAGTATTTGTGAGCTGGAAGGTAGAGAAATAGAATTAGAAATTGACGGAAAGATTAAAAGGAGAATGATTGGTCCAAGAGTAATTCCAAAATCATCACCTCTTTTTCAAGAATACAAAATATGGCAGATTTTAAATAATCTCCAAATTAGAAATATTATTTCAAAAGAAATTTTCATTTTTTCTAAAGAAACTAAACAGGAATTTTTCGAAGAATTAAATATTAGAGGTAAAATGTCTAATACCCAAATATTAAAGTTGGTAGTTCCTAAACCAAAAGAATGGGAGTTAAATTACAAAGATGGTATTGAAGGGAATGAAACCAATGCTGTATTATTTAACGCGTATAAAAATATTGCCGAATTATCTGGACATGATGAAATCAACTATTCACAAATGACAGCATCAGAAATTAAAACTGTTTTGACTGATGTTTTTGAAACAATAGGCATAAGAAAAGAAATCCTGTATTTTGATGCAGAATTAGAGGGAAAAAATTTTGAAAATCAACTTTCTTACCAATTATGGCATTTACTGTATTCATACGAGGGTGATAATTCTAAAACAGGGAATGATAAACTGTATTTACATCTAAATGAGAAATTTGGTATCAAAAAAGAATATGCTCAAGTCTTAATTAATGTGTCTTTTAAAGAAGATTATGGAAGTTTGAGTGCAAAAGCAATCAAAAAAATGATACCTTTTTTAAAAGAAGGTCATGAATATTCTGAAGCTGCATCTTTAGCAGGTTATAACCATTCTCATTCGGTAAGTAAAGAAGAAAATGAACAACGTGAACTAAAAGACTTGATGGAATTGTTACCAAAAAATAGTTTGCGTAATCCGGTTGTAGAAAAAATTCTTAATCAAATGGTAAATGTGGTAAATGCCATTATTAAAGAATACGGCAAACCAAATGAAATTAGAATTGAGTTGGCGCGAGAGTTAAAGAAAAATGCTAAAGAAAGAGCAGAAATGACTACGAATATTGCTAAAGCCACAAGAATTCATGATGAAATACGTAACAAACTAATAGAGTTTTATCCGTTTAATACAGGTGTTAGAATTACAAAAAATGATATTATTAAATATAAATTGTACGAAGAATTAGCAGCTAATGGTTATAAAACTTTATATACCAATACTTATATAGATAAAGGAGATTTATTTACCAAAAAGTTTGATGTTGAGCATATTATACCAAAAGCTACTTTGTTCGATGATTCTTTTTCTAATAAAACGCTTTCTGTAAGAGATTTTAATCGGGTAAAAAGCAATAAAACAGGTATTGATGCTATTTCTGAAAAATATGGAGAAAATTCTGATGATTTTAACAGGTATGTTCAAACAATTGAAAAATTAAAAAAGGATGAAAAAATTAGTAAAGCCAAATATAACAAGCTTTTAATGAAAGGTTCTGATATACCCGATGGTTTTATTGAAAGAGATTTACGTAACTCGCAATATATTGCTAAAAAGGCAAAACAAATGTTGTTGGAAGTTACTCGAACGGTAATAGCAACATCTGGTAGTATTACCGATAAATTACGACAAGATTGGCAGTTAATTAATGTGATGCAGGAGTTAAATTGGGACAAATATGATAAATTAGGTTTAACCAAAACAGAACAAACAAAAGATGGTAAAACTGTAAAAAAGATTAAAGATTGGACAAAACGTAACGACCATAGACATCATGCCATGGATGCTCTAACAGTAGCTTTTACAAAACATAATCATATTCAGTATTTTAATTATTTGAATGCTCGTAAAGATGAAAAACATAAAAAACACAAAAACATTAATGCCATAGAAAATAAAGAAACCATTTTAGTTGGCGAAAATGGTAAACGAAAAAGATTAGTAAAACCACCAATTCCTTTAGATGAATTTAGAGCAGAAGCAAAAAAACATCTTGAGAATACTCTAATTTCTTTTAAAGCTAAGAACAAAGTGGTTACTCGAAATATTAATAAAACAAAGAAAAAAGGAAATGATAATGTTAAAATTGAATTAACTCCAAGGGGGCAGTTGCACAAAGAAACGGTTTACGGATCTTCTAAATTTTATGAAACAACAATAGAAAAAGTAGGGAGTAAGTTTGATGAGAAAAAAATCAAAACAGTTGCTAAGCAAAATTATCGAGAAGCATTATTAGAACGTTTAAAAGAATTTGATAACAATCCTAAAAAAGCTTTTGGAGGTAAAAATACACTTAGTAAAAATCCAATCTATTTAGACGAAGCTAAAGTTGAAACAGTGCAGGGGAAAGTAAAATTGGTAAATATTATAAAAAGATATACTATACGTAAAGAAATAAATCCTGATAATTTTAAAGATTTAAAAAGTTTAGATAAGATTATAGATAAAGGAGTAAAAAAAGTATTGCAAAAACGTTTAGCAGAGTTCGATAATGACCCTAAAAAAGCTTTTTCAAACCTGGAAAAAAATCCTATTTGGTTAAATAAAGAAAAAGGAATACAACTTAAACGAGTTGCCATAACAGGAGTGAGTAATGCCGATGCATTACATACTAAAAAAGACCATTACGGTAATGAAATTTTAGATGAGAGTGGCAAACCAATACCTGTAGATTTTGTGAGTACAGGAAATAATCACCATGTAGCTATTTATAAAGATGAAAACGGAAAATTACAAGAAAAAGTAGTTTCGTTTTACGAGGCTGTTATGACTAAAAATAGTGGACTTGACGTAATTGACAAAAATTATAATACTCATTTAGGATGGCAATTCTTATTTACAATGAAACAAAACGAATATTTTGTTTTTCCTAATAAAAAAACAGATTTTAATCCAGATGAAATAGATTTATTAAACCCTGAAAATGCAAGTTTAATAAGTCCTAATTTGTTCAGAGTGCAGAAGATTGCAAGTACTAATTACATGTTTAGACATCACTTAGAAACAACGTTAGAAGATAAAAAAGAGTTAAAAAATAGTTCTTTTATAAATATTAGGAATTCAAATGGTGTTAGTGGAATAGTGAAAGTCCGCATCAATCATATAGGTCAAATAGTAAAAGTTGGGGAGTATTAAGTAAAACTGTCGGTGTGGCTTTGAGCCACGCCGACAGTAAACAATTGTAGGTATCGCTTTAAGCAAAGTCCTCGCTAATCAACACTAAAAACAATGAACATAGAAAAAGGCTATATATACCATATTTATAACCAGGGAAATAACAAGCAGAAGATATTTTTTAAGCGAGAAAATTATTTGTTTTTTCTGAAAAAGATAAGAACGCATATTTTACCTTATGGAGATGTTTTGGCTTGGTGTCTGATGCCAAATCATTTTCATTTAATGGTTTTGGTTCGGGAGTTGGAGCTATCTGTTAAAACTCACAGGGTGACTCAAAGTCACCCTGTGAGTACAAGTACAAGAAGCATTAATCAGTCAATAGCAATAATGCTTCGTTCGTATACACGCGCTATAAATAAGCAAGAAAATTCTTCAGGTGCGTTATTTAGGGAAGGTACCAAAGCCGAATGCATAAACAGCCCAAACGGTATTACTCCATCGTTTATCAGCGAAAGCGGAATAACAAAAATCAATATTAAAAATCCTGAAAAACAATATCCGCAAGAATGTTTTAATTATATACATCACAATCCTGTTAAAGCAAGATTGGTTAAAAATGCTGTTGATTGGGAGTTTTCTTCGGCTATGGATTATGCTGCTTTACGTGATGGGAAGTTGATTAATAAGGTAGTGGTTGAGGAGTATGTTAAAATTTAATATAGTGTTGGTGTGGCTTTGAGCCACACTGACACTTTACGTAAGATTATGATAAAACGTACATTATATTTCGGAAACAATGCTTATTTGCATACAAAAGATAAACAACTTATTATTGATTTTGCAGATAAAGAAAAACCACCGGCTAAAGTACCTATTGAAGATATTGGTGTTGTTATACTTGATGCTTTTCAGTTAACCATATCGCAAACACTTATTTCACGTTTATTAGACAATAATGTGGCGCTTATTACTTGCAACGAAAAGCATATGCCACAGGGTTTAATGCTTAATCTTGAAGGTAATACTATTCAACAAGAAAGGTTTAAATATCAAGTAGACGCAAGCTTGCCTTTAAAAAAACAACTTTGGCAGCAAACTGTTAAAGCAAAAATTGCTAATCAACGGGCTTTGTTGCAAAAAATAAATGGTAAAACTGTCGGGGTGGCTCAAAGCCACACCGACAGTAGTAATAAATTAGAAAATATGCAATATTGGCAAGACTCTGTACGCTCGGGCGACCCCGATAATTATGAAGCTCGTGCTGCAGCTTTTTATTGGAAAACTATTTTTTCCGATATTATAACAGATTTTAAACGTGGACGTTTCGAGCTCGATCCAAATAATTTACTTAATTATGCTTATGCAATATTACGGGCCATTACAGCACGTTCTCTGGTAGCATCAGGATTAATGCCGACTTTGGGTATTCATCATCATAATAAATATAATGCTTATGCTTTAGCCGACGATATTATGGAGCCATACCGCCCCTATGTTGATGAGTTAATAAGAGATTTAGTAGAAAAGTATTATACACCGGAATGGGGCGAAACAGGCTTTGAATTAAGTCCTGAAATAAAAAAAGAACTTTTACAAATACCTGTTGTTGATGTAATTATTGATGATGAAAAAAGTCCGTTAATGATTGCCATACAAAGAACAACAACAAGTTTGTTTAATTGTTATGCCGGTAATAGCCGAAAGATTTTGTATCCTATAATATAGAAGTGAGGGTTTCGCTTAAGGCGAAGCTCTCACTAAGTTATTTATCATATAATAATTAGATAAGTTTAAATTTTTAGATATTGTTCACAAGTATCTGATAGTTACGGCGTGAGTCTTTTTGTTATAACACTCGCTACAAGTTTACGAAACACTATAAATCAACAACTCACACCGTAACTTGCTGATATAAGGGATGAAATAAAATAAAAGTCAGGACTTTACTTTAAGTGAAATCCTTACTAATAAGCCAGATTAATGATGAGATGAATTTTACCAGACTTAATCAATATAGAATTATGTGGGTATTAGTGTTTTTCGACTTGCCGACAGAAACAAAAAAAGATAGAAGACAGGCTTCTATGTTTCGTAAACATCTTATACAAGATGGCTTTTCCATGTTTCAGTTTTCGATATACATGCGCCATTGTGCCAGTAGAGAAAACGCACAAGTTCATACAAAAAGAGTAAAATCCTTTTTGCCGGAACACGGGCATGTTGGTATTTTAAATATTACCGATAAACAATTTGGAATGATTGAGTTATTTTTTGGGCGAAAAGAAACCGATAAACCGGATATGCCTCAACAATTAGAATTGTTTTAGAATATTGAATAATAAAAAAAGGGTTTGGTGTTTTACCGAACCCTTTTTTACACAGCTTTTTTAATTTCAAATTTACCACTTAATTTGTTGTGATATAATATATTAAACTTAGCTATGCTGTGTTCAATATATCAAAGATACAAAATGAAAGCAATTCACAACACTCATTACAGCATAACCTGTTGTAAGTAAGCTGTGTTCAATATATCAAAGATACAAAATGAAAGCAATTCACAACAGCAAGGTATCTATTAGTAAAATTGATTCAGCTGTGTTCAATATATCAAAGATACAAAATGAAAGCAATTCACAACGATAAGGTGTTTGAACCATAAACATATAAAGCTGTGTTCAATATATCAAAGATACAAAATGAAAGCAATTCACAACTATTTATCCTATTGCTGATTTCTGCCTACGCTGTGTTCAATATATCAAAGATACAAAATGAAAGCAATTCACAACGAAGCATTAAAACTAATGAAATTATGAGTAGCTGTGTTCAATATATCAAAGATACAAAATGAAAGCAATTCACAACGATAAAGTGTTTGAACCAATAACATATAAAGC
>JAUWQL010000133.1 GCA_030611105.1 Bacteroidales bacterium | reverse complement strand
TTGGGAAAAGCTGTGTTTGTGTTCTGTTTTGTCCTTGTATATATTTCATGGTTTAATATACTTAAAACCAATCTTATAACGAAAAATGAACATGTAAACTTATCAACAAAAATTGTTAGGTTTTTAGACAGTCTGACGTTTTGCACAATTTACTGAAATATTTCATGCAATACTGCAAATATGATTTTTTGATTTCCCAACTAATATGCTTAAATTTAGCAACATGGTGTTTTTACAGTAGAATAAATATATTGTACAACTTAAATCCGATGACAATGAAAAAAATATTGAAAAAAAATTACGTTTTGAGCGTTTTAGTAGTTTTGGTAATTGCTGGATGCAGTGGAAATTTGAATAATGGATTGGTAGCGTATTACCCATTCGATGGAAATGCTAATGACAAAAGTGGAAACGGAAATCATGGTGTTGAACATAATGGAGTTACTTATGTAGCAGGAATATCAGGTCAGGCTGCCATGTTTGATGGAGAAGATGATTTTATTTCAATCTGGAGTAAAGAAGAAATAAATCAAAACATTAACACAAATGAAGGAACTGTATGTGTTTGGTTTAATATTGCTGAAGAATCTTCTGGTAATAGCTCATTTATTTACCAATACTACGGTGATAACAATGATCGTTTATATCTGAATGCAGAATATACAACACCTGCCAGTGCGGATTTACGCATGGGGGTTGGTGACACACACAAGTCTTCTTGTAAAGTCACTGCAAATTCCTGGAACAATGCTGTTATGATATGGACATCTGATGGTGTAATGAAATTATATATTAACGGTTTGTTTGTGAACAAAGGAACATTTACAAATCCCGGATTTCAATTCAAGGGAAATGAGCAATTTTATTTTGGCAGAGGCTGGGACGGGAATCCAGCTTTTTACAGTGGTGCTATTGATGATCTTCGAATTTATAATCGTGCCCTTTCCGAAGCTGAAATTCAAGAACTTTATAGTGAAGACAACGGGGAATAATAAATTGTAAGGGTGGTATAATTGATCAATAGAACTTTTGTTCTAATAATCAGCAGATTCTGTTGTGACCCCCTTGTGTGTTTCGACAATGTACATGACTATAATGTAGGTATATTAAAAATTTACACCCTGCATAATTCCTGCATTATAATAAGCTACGAAAATTCAATTAGTAATTTTATCTGTTTATGTTTTATATTAACTAAAATCTCGTACCTTTGCACGCTTAAATTTTTTTAGGGTAAATGCAAAAAATCAAAAACATAGCAATAATAGCTCATGTCGATCATGGAAAAACTACCCTGGTTGATAAGATGCTATTGATGGGGAAACTTTTTCGTGAAAATGAAAATCCCGGCGATTTAATCCTTGACAGTAATGACCTTGAACGAGAACGAGGAATTACGATTTTATCGAAAAACGTTTCGGTTAATTATAAGGATTATAAAATCAACATTATTGATACTCCCGGTCACGCCGATTTTGGAGGTGAAGTTGAACGAGTGCTTAATATGGCTGATGGTGTTTTATTATTGGTTGATGCCTTTGAAGGAACTATGCCTCAAACACGATTCGTTCTTCAAAAGGCTCTTTCTTTAGGCCTTAAGCCAATTGTTGTAATTAACAAAGTTGACAAATCGAATTGCCGTCCTGAAGAAGTACAGGAGCAGGTTTTTGATTTGATGTTTAATTTAGATGCCAGTGAAGATCAGTTAGATTTTCCAACCATTTATGGTTCAGCAAAACAAGGCTGGATGTCGGACGACTGGCAAAAACCAACATCGGATATTACTGCTTTGATGGACTGTATTATTGAAAACATTCCAGATTCAAAAACACAGGAAGGAACTCCGCAAATGTTGATTACTTCATTAGATTATTCGTCTTATGTTGGACGAATAGCTATTGGAAAACTTTTACGCGGAACACTAAAACAAGGAATGCGTTTGTCTCTTGTAAAAAGAGATGAATCTGTTCAGAGAACTAAAATTAAAGAATTACTTACATACGAGGGCCTGGGTAAAAAGAAAGTAGATAAGGTCGAATCTGGTGATATATGTGCTTTAGTAGGTATCGATGATTTTTCTATTGGTGATACCATTGCCGATTTAGAGAATCCTGAGGGTTTAGATCCGATTGCTATTGATGAACCAACCATGAGTATGTTATTTACCATTAACAACTCACCCTTTTTCGGAAAAGACGGAAAATTTGTTACCTCGCGCCATTTAAAAGAACGACTGGACAGAGAGCTTGAGAAAAACCTGGCCTTACGTGTAGAACCAACCGACTCAGCCGATGCACACACTGTATTTGGCCGCGGAGTTTTACATTTGTCGGTTTTAATTGAAACCATGCGTCGTGAAGGTTACGAGTTACAAGTTGGACAACCTAAAGTAATTATTAAAGATATTGCCGGTGAAAAATGTGAGCCTATTGAATACTTAACGGTTGATTTACCGGAAGAACATTCAGGTAAAGCAATTGAAATTATTCAGCAACGCAAAGGCGAAATGATGAATATGGAGCGTAAACACGATCGTATTTTACTTGAATTCCATATGCCATCACGCGGAATTATCGGGCTAAAAAACATTATGATGACAGCCACAGCTGGCGAAGCAGTAATAGCTCATCGTTTTAAAGATTTCGAACCATACAAAGGCGATTTTGTAAAACGACAAGCAGGCTCGTTAATTGCTATTGAAACAGGATCGGCTATTGCTTATTCGCTTGATAAATTGCAAGACAGAGGCAAGTTTTTTGTTTCTCCTATGGATGAGATTTATGAAGGGCAAGTAGTTGGAGAAAATGCTAAAGCAGGTGATATCGGAGTAAATATTACTAAAACTAAAAAGCTTTCCAATGTTCGTGCTTCAGGAACTGATGATAAAGTAAGGCTGTCTCCTCCAATTAAATTCTCATTGGAAGAAGCTTTGGAATACATTCAGGCTGATGAATATGTTGAGGTTACTCCAAAGCATATCAGACTAAGAAAAATCTTTCTGAAAGAATTCGAACGTAAACGAATGTAGAAATAAAAAGAAGATAAAAATTCTTTGTAACTAATAATTGCCACAGATTCACAGATTTTCAATTTTATATAATCTGTGAATCTGTGGCTTTTTGTAAAGTTCAAATTATGAATATTGCTACTGATTAGTTACAATTCTTTTTGTAATTGATAAATTATTAAACCTCCAAGGGTTTTTTCTATATCTTAAAAATCAATTTCAATAACCACAGGACAATGATCCGAATGATGAACATTCTGAAGTATTGTGGCATTTCTTAATTGTGGTTTTAAGGCCTCGCTGATCATGTGATAATCGATTCTCCAACCCAAATTTTTAGCCCTCGATCCTGCCCTGTAGCTCCACCAGCTATATTGCCCCGATCCCTTATTAAATTCACGAAAAGTATCAATAAAGCCACTTGTAATAAATTGATCAACCCATTCACGCTCTTCAGGTAAAAAGCCGGAAGTTTTCTTGTGCCTTTCCGGATGATTAATATCAATCGGCTTATGACAAATATTAAAATCGCCACTTACAATAATATTTGATCTTTCCTTTTTGAAATTATCAATGTATTTTTGAAAATCTGCAAGATATTCCATTTTATAATCCTGACGAACGGTTCCTGTAGTTCCTGACGGGAAATACGAATTTATAATAGTAATATCACCGAAATCAGCACGAATGGTTCTTCCCTCAACATCATATTTTTCAATACCTATTCCTTTTACTATATTGTTTGGTTCTTGTTTTGATAAAATGGCAACACTGCTATAGCCTTTTTTTACTGCCGAAAACCAGTAATGATAATATCCTATCTCATCAAAAAGGCTTATATCAACTTGTTCCCGATGTGCTTTTGTTTCCTGAATTAAAACAATATCGGGATTTGCTTCTTTTAACCACTTAACAAATCCTTTATTCATAGCAGCTCGAATTCCATTTACATTGTATGAAATTATTTTTTTTATCATTCTAAAGACTTTTAAATTCATAACAAATATGGAAATAATATTGAAATATTTAATACTTTCGTATGTTCTGTTAATGCAAACTCTTTAATTAATAAATTTTTGCATTATGTAATTGAAATTAAGTATGTTTTAATATTCATATTTCAGTTAATTATGAACATCGATTAACGAACGATAATTGAAGAAGTTAAGAAAAATAGGCTAAATAAGTACTTCAGAATTCTTAAATCGTTAATCTTTATTCGAAATTCTATAATAAATAATTTAATAAAACTAAAATTAAATATTTGAAAAAGGGCTTAGTAACAAAATCTACAGGTAGCTGGTATTTGGTTAAAGATTCCGAAACAGGGAAGCTTTTTTCTTGTATTATTCGTGGCAAATTACGAATGTTAGGGATAAAAAGCACAAATCCTGTTGCGGTTGGCGATATGGTCGAATTTGCCATTTCTGAAAATTCCGAAACGGGAGTAATTAAAAACGTTTTAAATCGTAAAAATTACATTATTCGAAAATCGACAAATCTTTCAAAACAGACACAAATTCTTGCAGCCAATATTGATCAGGCTATTTTAATGGTTACAATTGCTTACCCCGAAACATATACTATTTTTATTGATCGTTTTCTGATAACTGCCGAAGCTTATGAAATTCCTGCCAAAATCATTTTTAATAAAACCGATTTATACAACGAAAAACAAAATCAATATTTAAATGACCTTATAAATATATACCAGAATATCGGTTACGAATGTTTTGCCACATCGGTTAAAAATAATACGAATATTGATAAAATTAAATCTTTGTTAAAAAACAAAATATCACTAATAGCAGGTAATTCTGGTGTTGGAAAATCATCATTAATCAATCTTATTGATCCCGGTTTGGATTTAAAAACGTCTGAGATTTCTGACTATCATAAATCTGGCAAACACACAACAGCTTTCGCCGAAATGTATGCATTATCAATTGGCGGATATATTATTGATACGCCCGGGATTCGTGGTTTTGGATTGCATGATATTAAAAACGAAGAGCTTTTTCATTTCTTTCCTGAAATATTTAAAATCTCGAAGAATTGCAAGTATCATAATTGCACACATGTACACGAACCAGGATGTGCTATAAAAAAAGCAGTTGAAGAAAAGATTGTTAGTCAATTGCGATACGAAAATTACTTAAGTATCCTTTTTGATGATGAAACAAAGCATCGTTTATAAACATAATTAATACTTTTAAATTCATTTCGCATCCTTTTATCATAAATCTTTTAACCATCTTGTTTTTTTTTATAACTTGTAAGACCAATTTTAAATGTGGTTTGTAAAAAGTTTTGTTAATGAAAAGATCATTTTTTATTATTTTGTTTGTCTTTTCTATTTTTTATTCATGCAAAAATCAGCAAGAATCAGATTTGAATTTAAAACATCTGGACCATATTGCCGAATGCATAAATACAGATCTCTGTTCGGTAAAGAACGATATATTTAATCTTGCCAATTCGCTACAGTATAAAATTCCTTTTGATAAAGAAGTCTTAACATTACCAAAAGAAAAATATTATTTTTATTCTGGGGAGATTCTTTTTTGTTCATACAAAGAATCTCAGTCGGCTGTTTATTATCCTGCTAATAGACCTATTACAAATCAATTAAAGAAAATTATTATAAACAGTGAAGCTCTCGACGCTTTCTTTATAAGCTCTATAAATAAGAATCCTTTACTTTCACAAATTTATTTTCTTGATACCAACTCATTTTTAAGGATATACCCTTATATAGATGTTATAAATTATTTGAAAAGTTCTGTTGATCTTAAAAGTTTTATTCCTTATCAGCATGTTAAGAAAAAACCTTTTGTTAATGATAATGCTTACTGGATAAATCAGCCATTTGCCGATCCCTATGGAAGAGGGTGGATTATTTCATGCGTTGAGCCAATTTATTACCGCGATCGGTTTTTAGGAATATTATCAGGCGATATTACATTGCGTAGCCTGAAAAACAAATATTTTTCATCGGGAACAGAATTAATTCTGATGATTGATCGAGAAGGTAAAATAATTTGTTGTACAAAGGAAACCGCAAAAATTACTAATATTCCACAAATAAGAGAATTTCGGTATTACAAACCTGTTACAGAAAATACTTATGCTTGTAATAATCCTTCTTTAACAGAACACCCGAATAAAAGCTTGAGAAATGCTATAAAATTATTATTGTCAGGAGAAACTAAAGAAATATTTTTTATGGACAGTAAAAAATATACCATCTACAAATCTCATATTAGAGAAACCGATTGGTTATTGCTAAAAATTATTAATTGATACAAAGTGTTTATTTATGAAAAAAATATATTACATCATATCGGCAGTTATTGTTATAATTCTGGGCGTTAATGCCTATTATGCTTATCACATTTATAACCAGCAGCTAGGTTTCCATGCAGATATGCTTTCAAATCAATCGCAAATTTGTGGTTGGGAAATTGAACAATCCGGTTATGAATTCGAAAATGAAATTAACTATATTGTATTCTCATCAGATATCGCAAGTTTTTTTGACGATCAGGAAGGCCCTGAGTTAAAAATAAAAAAACTTGAGCTATTTTATTTTAAATATCAAAACCTTATTAAAAATATAAGGATAATTGATAATAACAAAAATGTATATAGCTTGTTTAAGGATAAAACAAATCATTTTATAAGCGATTATTATATTTCACAAAGACAAAGAGAGCTTGTTGATAAAGAAGAAGTAATCATTAATAATGATGGAACTTATACTTATATTCTACCCGTTTTTAAAGAAAACCAAACTGTAATAAATATTTTAGTTAAATCTGATATTAACCACTATATCAATTCTGTTTTCGAAAACTATCACCTTGGAAATACATTATGGCAATGGCTTGTTAGTGCCGATGGTCAGATAATTACTAACAACCTAACCCGTGATACTATTTCGGTTAATAAACTTGATCAGATTACCAAGGATATAAAAAATGGTTTTAATGGCTCATTACTACATACGGTTTATTACGAAAATAAAAAAGGCGAATACCTCTCTGCATATTACCCGATCCGTATTTTAACCAATGATATGGGAATAATATTTTCTCTCGAAACGAATATAATAATAAGCTCTGTTGTTACAACTTCAATTATGGTTGGCGCATCAACGACATTCATCTTTATACTAATCATCTTATTATTCATACTATATATTCGGAAAAAGAAAAAAGAAGAAAATAAAATTCAGAATTCTGTTTCCGAAATGAAAGAGATCCTTGAGTTTCTCCCAATTGGTATTATGATTCTTGGAGAGAAAAAGGTAGTTAAAAGTTTAAATCAAACGGCAGTAGATATTTTTGGTTTTAAAGATGAAAGTGAATTGGTTGGGAAAAATATAACCGATCAGTTTCTTATTTCCAGAAATTTTCAGGATAGTGATTCCTTCACTTATAACGACAATCTTAATCAGTATGTTTATTATGACGATAACGATAACGAAGTTATCCTTTACAAGAAGGAGATTCCTTTTCGGATTGATAATGAACATGTTTCACTTGAGGCATTTATTGATATTTCACCAATAGAAATTGCCCGAAAACGTGAAATTGCAGCAAATAAAGCAAAATCCGAATTCCTTGCTAAAATGAGTCATGAAATACGTACTCCTTTAAATGGCATAATAGGAATGGCTAACACATTAGAAAATTTAAAATTAAATAAAGACCAGGCTGATGCTGTTCATATTATAATTAAATCTGCTGACTTATTACTTTCAATTATCAATGATATATTAGATTTCTCAAAAATTGAAGCGGGAAAAATGATTATTGAAGAAACTCCATTTAATCTTCGGGAAGAAATCAATGCCATAATATCTTTGTTTAATCCACGAGTACAGGAAAAAGGCATTCAGCTGGTTTCGGATGTGCAAAGTAATGTTCCTGATCAAATAATTGGTGATCCATTTAGATTAAAACAAGTTTTATCGAATCTTATTGGTAATGCCATCAAATTTACGTACGAAGGTAAAATTTTACTTTCTGTTGAAATGGTAAAACAACATGACGGGTATCTAACAGCTCTATTTTCTATTGAAGATACGGGCATTGGGATTCCGAAAGAAAAATTAAATGATATATTTACATCATTCTCTCAAGCTGATGGATCAACAACCAGGAAATTTGGAGGAACAGGTTTGGGCATACCCATATCGAAACAGCTTGTTGAATTAATGGGTGGAGAAATGTGGGTAGAAAGCCCATCTACAATCTCGAAGGACCCTCAATATAGCGGGTCGAAATTTTCTTTTACTATACAAGTTTATTCAAACGAAAAACTACAAAAAGACATTGATGTTTCAAAAATTGTAGATTATGATCAAATTAATGTTCTAATAATCAATAATAATCCTAAAGAAGAAAATAATCTGTGGCTTTCGTTCACAAGTTTCGAAACAAATAATGAACAAATAAATCCAAAAGATAACCCTATAGACAAAATCGAAGAAAGTTTGAAGGAAAATAATAAAAGATATCATGTGATTTTAATTAAAGATAATATCAATTTTGATGGCGTTGGTTTTGCCCGCAAATTGCACGAGAAAGGTCTTTCTGATAAATTTATTATCGCTGTTATAAGTTCAAACGATAAGCCCGGAAATTATGTGAAATGTAAAATGAACAGAGTTGATTATTGTTTGATTAAGCCATATGAAGCATCCGAAATTTTTGAAATCTTACGGGATAATTTTACAAAATTAAAAATTATCAAAAAAGAACTTCCTGAGCTTAACAAACTTAAGAAAAAAATTAACATTCTTTTAGCCGAGGATAATGTTATTAATCAAAGAGTTGCCCAAACAATTTTTAAGAATCTGGGATATGATATTACTATTGCTCAAAACGGGCAAGACTGTGTCGATAAGGTGAAAGAAAATAAATTCGATATTATTTTTATGGATATCATGATGCCGGAAAAAGACGGGATAGAAGCAACAACAGAAATTCGAAGCGCCGGATACCAGTTACCGATAGTTGCAATGACTGCTAATGCTCGCGAAGAAGACAAAACAAAGGCATTCGATAGTGGGATGAACCATTATTTGTCAAAACCAGTACGTATCGAAGAAATAAAGGCAGTGCTAATTGGCTATTTTTCTGAACATACGAAGTAAACATCTTTTATATAAAAAAATTCTTTTTCTTTGAATAAAACAGCTAAAATATAATGAATATTTATGATTGGAAAAATGGAATATTGGAATAAAGCAACGTTGCTTATATCCAGTTTCCCAATAATCCAACATTCTATTGCACCATATAAATTTAAACGACTGTCTTATAAACAACTATTTTAAAAATCGAATTAACTTTAAACAAAAACACATAATGAACTCCCACGAAATAGATTATAAAATAATTGGTGACGATATTCAACTTGTCGAAGTTGAACTTGACCCTAAAGAAACAGTAATTGCAGAAGCCGGTGCAATGCTTTATATGGAAGAAGAAATTTCTTTTGAAACAAAACTAGGCGATGGCTCCACTCCCGACCAGGGGTTTATGGGAAAATTGTTTTCTGCCGGAAGTCGTTTAATCACAGGCGAATCGATATTTTTGACCCATTTTACAAATCATGGATTAAACAAAAGAAAGGTATCTTTCTCTGCTCCTTATCCGGGTAAAATTATTCCAATTGATTTAAAAGAACTTGGCGGACGAATCATTGTTCAAAAAGATGGATTTTTATGTGCTGCTTTGGGTACAAAGATATCTATTCACTTAAACCGGAAACTTGGTGCCGGCCTGGTTGGTGGTGAAGGCTTTATTTTACAAAAACTTGAAGGCAACGGAAAAGCTTTTGTCCATGCCGGAGGTACGATTATTGAGAAAACTCTGAATAATGAAACTTTGCGAATTGACACAGGCTGTATTGTAGCTTATGAACCACAAATTAATTTTGATATTGAAACTTCGGGTAGTTTAAAGTCAATGGTTTTTGGTGGTGAAGGATTGTTTCTTGCAACACTAAGTGGAACAGGAAAAGTCTGGTTACAATCTATGCCAATTCGCAAACTGATTCAACGCTTATCGCCAATAGGTGGTAATGCACGAAAGGGAAGCAGATCAATTCTTGGGAGTTTTCTGGAAAATTAACTATAGGCAACCTCTAACAATTCGTTCGCATCAAAATTTCCATAGCTTTTCAAAGGCAAGGAAAAGCTTTGAAGGACTATCGGGATAATACGAAAAGTTTTGACGAAGAATTTGGAAAGCTATGGAAACCAAATGGGAA
>JAUWQL010000121.1 GCA_030611105.1 Bacteroidales bacterium | reverse complement strand
AGTAAAGAAAACTTTCTAGCTCTGTATTGCCCGAAGTTAAACACTATTTTTTATAATTATTTGATTATTAATAAAGAGCTTAAATAAAATTTGGATTACAACATAGAAGGTTATTAATGAATTAGCTTTAAATTTGTTTATAATGAATATTGAGCCTGAACAAATAAACCGGCAAATTAAAAATTGCTCATATTGCAGATTGCATGAAACAAGAATAAATGCAGTTTGCGGTGAAGGTGTAATTCCTTCAAAATTTATGTTTATTGCTCAGGCTCCCGGAAGAACAGAAGATAAAGAAGGCAAAATGTTCATTGGTCCTTCAGGTAAGATTTTTGATATTTTGCTTTCGCATATTAATTTAAAAAGAGATTCTGTTTATATGTCTAATTTAATTAAATGCTTTTTGCCTAAATGCCGAAAACCTCATCAAGATGAGATAGAAACCTGTTACAAGCTTTATCTGAAAAAAGAAATCGAATTAGTAAAACCTGAAATAATAGTTACTTTAGGTTATCATGTAACTAAATATATTTTTAAAATATATGGACTAAATGTTCCAAACCGAATTGGTTTTAAATCTACCTTTGGGAAATTATTTGTTGCAAAAAACAAAAAGATACTTCCTTTACGTCATCCTGCTACTGTGGTGCACAATAGTTCGAACATTAACAAACTTAAAAAGGAATATGAAATATTGAAGACCTTACAATCAGCGTGCTGTTTTATTGACAAATGCCCTAAATTTATTGAATATAAAAAGGGACTGGTTCCTGTTGATTTCGTTAATTTATATTGCTATGGTAATTGGAATAAATGTGAATACTATCCTAAAATGAAAAAGGATTGACTTACAAATAGTTGATTCACTTTTAACAATACTCAACTACATCTTGTAAGTCAATGCATTAATATTCATTCCTGCTCCAACGGATGCGAAAACAAAGGTGTCTCCTTTGTTTATTTTGTACGGTTCCATCTTACCTTTTAATACGAGATCTAATAAAGTAGGTATGGTTGCTACAGATGAATTGCCCAACCACGAAACTGTCATTGGCATAATATTTTCGGGCAGATCAGCTATATTGTATAGTTTGTAAAGCCTTGCCAGCATTGCATCATCCATTTTTCCGTTAGCCTGATGAATCAGTACTTTTTTAATTTCGCTAAGATGAGTATTACTCTTCTCAAGACAGTCTTTTATTGCTTGAGGTACATTTTCAAGTGCATATTGATATAGCTTTCGGCCATTCATCTTTAAAAAAGAGTTATCCTTGTTTTCAATGTCAGGATTGTATGATTTACCCATAAATAACATTTTTGAATATAAAAATGTATCCGAACGTGTTTTATGTGCAAGTATTCCAATAGGAGTATCACTCTTTTTAGCTTCCAAAATGGTTGCTCCGGCGCCATCAGCATACAACATACTGTCTCTGTCATGCGGATCAGAAATTCTTGATAATATATCAGCCCCGATAACCAGTATTTTTTTTGCATCTCCTGATTTTATAAAATAATCGGCCTGGATAATACCTTGTAACCAGCCTGGGCAGCCAAAAGGTAAATCATAAGCTACGGTATAAGGGTTTTTTATTTCTAGTTTGTGTTTTACCCGGGCAGCTAAACTGGGTACAATATCTAACTGCTTATTGTCAGCCTTTAGATCACCAAAATTATGCGCAACAATTATGTAATCTAATTCTTCTTTATCAATATTTGCAGATTTAATAGCTTCAACAGCAGAATAATAAGCAATATCAGAAGTTGTCAAATCGTCCGTAACATATCGTCTTTCTGCAATAGTCGTAATTTCCAGAAACTTATCAATTATTTCCTGATTCGTTTTATCGAGCTTCTTTCCGTTTATCTCATAAAATTCATTGGTAAGAAAATCCTCGTTTCTCATACATTTTGTTGGGATATAACTTCCCGTTCCTGTAATCACACTATAGATAGTACCGTTCATATTAATAATTCAAATTTGTTTGTTTTGCTGCAACGACTGATATAACAGACCTGCGGTTTAAAATGTTCATAAAGTTGACTAAAGTAGTTAAAAATTATAGAATTGGAAAGTAAAAAATGCTACCGTTTATAAATACTTATCAAACCGTAAAAATTCAGGCTTTTGTGTGCATTGTTAATATTTATTATTTCTTAATTATTTTTTTTGATTTTAACAATTTCCCATCTTTACTTTTTATTAATATTATATAAGTTTCAGGGTTTAATACTGAAATATTGGTTTGTGTTAAATTTGATGTTAACACTTTTTTCCCTGTAATATTATATATTTCCATAGTAAACTCTTTGTCGTATTCAACATTTAAAATATTGTTTGCAGGATTTGGATAAATATTTATATTAATATTATGTTCCGTTTGAATAACTGCAGTTTGCATACAAACTGTATCCATCATTTGCAAGTATGTATTATACGCTGGTTTCAGATTGCTCAAAGTATCCATTAACCCGAGAGTTTCTATATAAGCCCTGAATTCCGGTGTGTATATTTGTTGAAAGTTAACCCAATAATCTACACTTGCTTTATCGAAATCAGCAAGAAAATCCCAACCGACAATTTCAATTTGATTTATGTTCATTGTTTGACGAAATAATTCTTCAACAAATTGAGCTTGTATTGTTTCAGAACTATTTAGTACTGTTGATGATGGCAAACCAGATTCTTTTATTATAACCGGTTTACTGTCTGCTGCAATTAACAAATCTGCAATATTATTTTCAACATCATTAACTGCTGTTGGAATAATAGTAAAATCACTGTTTAGCGGCCAGTAGGTAATAGCAAGCATGTCTGAAAAACTCTTTGTTAATTGCCATAAAGTATCGTTAGTTTGGATACCATGTTCAAAAGTAAGAACAGTAGCAAATTTTATTGAAGGGTAATTGCTGTGAACATAAGTTGCTATATCGGAAAGGAGATTTACATATTCATCTATTTCATTCGGGTAAGTATTGAAATAAATATCCGATTCACCACCAATCGTAAGGTAATCCAATACTACAGCAAAAGAATCTATTATTTCAGTTGCAAAATCATAAAAAGCATTTGTTAATACCGTGTCTTCAAAATTTAACCCGGTATAGGCAACAGGAACAGGGTTTACTGTTGTACTCGGATTTCTGATTAGCAAGTGATATTTTAAATCATAATCATTTTTCAGATTAGCAATAGAATTTACAAAGACAGATAATTGTCCGTTATTTTGAATATCCTCTAATTCAGGCCAGGTAAGAATAGAGTGAGAATAACCCATTCCTTTGTCGCTCATCATTTGATACCAATTTTCTTTATCGGTATATGACCATTCTTGTGGCCACACAGGAACAATTCCATACTTGCTTGTTGGACATTGTGCTTTTACATCGATTATAGAATTTATAATCAGGCAAATAATTATAAATATTTTTGTTTTTTTCATAATCTTTTTGTTTTTCATTTAATACAGGTGAACGTATAGTATTCTATCAACTGTTTCAATAAAGGTATTCTATATTAAACAATAATACAAAGTTCGTGATTAAAAGATTATTCTATTCATATCTATTGACTTAAGACACCTGAATTACGTTCCACGTTCACTATCCGTTAGGTAATATGCCCCACTTTGTCAAATGACTTTCGAAGTGCGCCGGAGAACAGTATATGTAAAATATGATGCGTTAAATAAAAAAAGCCCCGACATATTGTTAAGAGTGTTATTTCAAATAACGTTTAACAAATTTTATCGCATTTTTTTATGACTCAGGCTGTATGTTTGTAAAAGCATAAACTTCTAATTTTGTATATTAGACATTATCCAAATTTCTAATAATAACATAAAAAGAAGCTTATGCACAGTAAAATTAAAAAAATTAGTTTTAAAGGACAAAACATTTATATTGGAATAGATGTACATTTTAAAAGTTGGGTTATAACAATTATGGTAGGTAATATTAGTTATAAAACATTTTCACAAAACCCTGATGCAAAAGAGCTATCAAAGTATTTGCAAAATAATTTTCCAGATGGTAATTATTATTCAGTTTATGAAGCAGGTTTTTGTGGGTTTAGTGTTCATAGAGAACTTGAGAAAAATGGCATAAATAATATTATCGTCAATCCCGCTGATATACCAACAACAGATAAAGACAAGCGACAAAAAGAAGATAAGCGTGATAGTCGTAAATTATCAAAAACATTAAAAAATGGAGAATTAGAAGGTATTTATATACTAAATAGGAATATTGAAGAATTACGTAGTTTAGTAAGATACAGAAAAACTATTGTTAAAGAACTTAGTCGACACAAAAACAGAATTAAAGCAATATTGAAATTATATGGCATAGCAATCCCTATAGAACTTAACAGTGCATCAAGATATTGGTCTTCCAGATTTATTAAATGGTTAAAAACAATTAAAACAAGCACATCACAAGGTTCTTTCGTTTTGCATGAAACAATAGAAACAGCTGAATATTTAAGAACTAAGCTTTTAAAAATAAATAGAGAGTTCCGTTTATTAAATGAAGACTCTGTATATTCTAATAAGATCAATTTACTAAAGAGTGTTCCCGGTATTGGTTTAATAGTAGCATTGACATTTATATCAGAATTAGGAACAATGAACCGATTTAAAAATTTAGACAAACTTTGTTCTTATGTAGGTTTAATTCCATCAACAAATTCATCAGGAGAAAAAGAATATGTTGGTAAGATAACAAGGCGTTCAAATAAATCATTAAGAACAGCATTAATAGAATCAGCTTGGGTAGGAATAAGACAAGATCCTGCATTATTATTAAAATATACGGAATTAAGAAAAAGGATGGCTGCGAATGAAGCAATAGTAAGAATAGCAAAAAAAATATTAGGTAGAATAAGATATGTAATAAAAAATAAACAAGAGTATGTTAATGCAGTTGTTTAAAAATAAAACAAATTTGATAATAAAAACTCTCAAGGTATTAAAGAGACTGTTATAATAACCTTGCAGCCCATAATGGTGTCTGTTTAACTCAGGCTACAGCTCTTACCTATAAAAATTGAACACAGAAATGCGGCATCTTTGAATTGTCCGTTGATAGAAGGGTGTTTTTATAGATCAATTTTGTTTTGCCAAGTGAAGTAACTAACGGCGAAGTTTTATACCGAAGGTTTCTTTTTAAATATTTACTGGGTATCTAACCCAGTAAATATTTGCCAAGTAAAGAAAACTTTCTAGCTCTGTATTGCCCGAAGTTAAACACTATTTTTTATAATTATTTGATTATTAATAAAGAGCTTAAATAAAATTTGGATTACAACATAGAAGGTTATTAGGAAGAAGCAATCTGATAAATATTAAGTAAAGATTGCTTCCTTTAAATTGCAACGACTATTTTATTGTAATTATTAGCTTCGAATTATTGTTTATTTATTCAATAAGTATCATTTTTACTTTCTTAAATTATTTATTATGACTGCTAATAAACGATTTACAAAAGGAGAGGAGCTAGCTAACTCAATATCTCATGGACTTGGAGCTGTATTTGCCATTGTTGCATTGGTTTTAATGGCTGTATTCTCCACACGTTATGGAACAACCTGGCATATAGTAAGTTTTGTAATTTACGGTTCATTTCTTATATTATTATATCTGTCATCTACACTTAATCATTCACTCCCATTTGGGACAAAAGCCAAAGATTTTTTTCATAATTTCGATCAAATTGCTATTTACCTTTTTATTGCTGCTACTTATACTCCTATTGCCTTAGTGGTTATTCGTAATGATTGGGGATGGGTTATGTTTGGTATAGAATGGGGATTAGCATTAACAGGGGTTATTTTAAAAGTTTTTATTCCAAATAAATTTGAAAATGGTGTAGCTTTATTTTATGTAATTGCATATGTTATTATGGGTTGGCTTTTTTTAATGTTTTTAATCCCATTATATAAACATATGCATCCAATGGGTATAGGATTTATTTTTATTGGTGGAGGCTGTTATACTTTAGGAGTATTGTTTTATAAAATGAACAAAATAAAGTACAACCATTTGATATGGCACTTGATGGTAATTGCCGGAAGTGTTTGCCATTGGGTTGCTATATTCAGATATATCTTATAATATATTTATACACTATCGTTTAGGATTTACTAAAATAAGAATGATGTTTAGTATAAAAATATTCATTTTATTTCTAGCGTTTGTTTATCAAAATAATTTGTATTCTGCGGATTACAATATAACCGAATGTAAAAAAATCTACGTATTAAAACATCGTTGGCATACAGGAATTATTATAAATAGATCAGAAGCTAGTAATTTATTACCGGCTCTTGGAAATGATTTTAATAATTCAGAATATATTGAAATAGGCTGGGGCGATAAAGATTTTTATATGTCTGAAAAAGGAACTTTATTTTTAGCTTTAAAAGCAGTATTGTGGCCCACGAAATCTGTTTTGCATGTTGCAAAAATCAGCTCTCATCAATTGGAAAGATTTAATGAAGAAGAAATCATTGAGTTTGCATTAACAGATGAAAATTTTAATAAGCTTATTAAGTATTTGAATAGAAGTTTTTCTTTGGATAGCAATAAACATAATATACAACTGGGCAAAGGATTATATGGTAATAGTCGATTTTATCTTTCTAATGAACATTATCATTTGTTTAAAACTTGTAATGTTTGGGTGGCAAAGGGTCTGAAAAATGCAAACATTTCAATTAAACCATTTTTTGCACTTACTTCAAAAAATGTAATGAAACAACTGAATAAAAATAAATAAGAGATTATCTTTTTGTAAACAAACTGCCCAGGAATATAAAAATTACAAGAAACAGGGCAACATAAGCTTGTGGTTCTCTTAATATGTATGTTATGGCTATTGTAAAAATTGTTCCTATGAAATTTAATATAACTGCTACACTCCAAATACTTTTAATTTTTACTTTAATGGCAGCTAAATTATATAAACCCATAAACAGGTATGTGAGGCCGGTTCCTAAAAACCATAAAGAATCTGCGCTTAAAGTTTCATAAAAAAATGGAGTAAATCCGGAATGGATTACGCCAAGTAGAATTAATAAATATGAGGCTATTTTATATGATTTTTCCATGTTGTTATTATATGTGTAACTAAACTGGAACGATTTATGTATACAAATTTATGAAACAAATTTAAATACTTATGAAAATATTCAAATACATTTTAGTGTTATTATTGATTGTTAATTTTTCTTGCCGAAAAGAAGTTGATAATCCAATAAAAGATTGGTTCCAGGATCCTCCTGTGAGCCCGATTACCCAAACCATTAAAACAGTTGTTCCCATTGGATATGCAGCTTCATTGGTTTCAATGGATATGAGAGGGTTAAAGTCTCCTGTAGTCAAATCTGAAAAACAAAAAAATGCAACACTTTTATATATTGATACTAACACCGATTATCCTTATAAATTTAGAGGTGATACTTATGGACAAATGATTGTAGCATATATTTCTGCTGAAGAAAATACAGCTTTAGTTTCAATCTTTTTTACTGATATGGATATTGTTACAGGAAGCTTTACATTGCTGAATGTAGTGGCATTTCCCGTTATTTACGATGAATTTGAAGATAAAACAACAGCTGTTTATGTATCTATGGATGTAAATTTGGGCTCAAATTTGGATATTGGTTTAGACCTTACTTCCTCCGAAATTGAAGAGAATCTTCTGAAACTCGAGAATGAAAGAACGGAAATAAATGAAGTTGCTATAGCTCAGAATGCTTGGATAATTGATGTTTACCATCAGGGAACTTACGATGATTTATATGATGATAAATTTAAGATATACGGCGGACAGCAAGCTGTTGCAGTTGAAAATTATGAAACGGAATCGTCGGCAGGAGTATTGCAAATGGCTATGATTAATACTGAATTTTCTTCTGAATGCTTAAAAAACCCAACAAGCGGATATGTATTTATGCAGGATATTGAAGTTGCTACATCTACAAATAATAGTGATATTGTTTTTGGACATGTGTTTTACGAATTTACTCCGGATTGTGATGGACGAGTATTAGTTGATATTGCAACCGGGAATTTTATTTTTGCTATAGGTAAAGAACTTGATTTAGGATTGAATTAAAATAATTGACTACTAAACAAGGAGATTATAAATTCCCTTTAAAATCAAAGTTTAACTGAGTTTGCAAGTTTGATATTTCTGAGATTATTTTTTTAATGATTGTCTTCTCAATATCGGTTAACTCTTCAATATTAATTAAATTGTCGGGAGTTTGCTTTTTTAAAAGCTCATTGGTTTGAAATCTGAACCTTAAAAGCATTAAATAATTATATGAAATAATTATCTCATTATATAACGATTTACTAATAAAGTTTGAAGAGTTCAATTTTTCCAACCTCAAAATAGAGTTGGTTTCTGTAATTTTATTTTTTAACGAGTATAATCTTATAAAACTAACAATTGGTAAAATAATCTTCTTTATATCTAAAGCCAAATGATCGTTATCTTTTGAATCTCCAATAATATTACCAAATAAATTAACTACAGACTTATATTTTATAATTGGATTTGCCATGTGCTGAAAGAAAACAGCTTTGTTCTCTACGGCTTGGAATACATAGTTTTGAAGACTCTTAGTGTATTCCTTATTACCATAAATACATCTGAAATCGAAAAAAATTCCGGCTTCAAGAATACTTTTAGGGTCGCTGTTGTTTATCCATTCTTTAAACTGATTTTTCCATTCGTCAAGCGATAAAACCCATTTGGGGTTATTTGCCATTACTTCGCCATTGCAATATTTAAAACCGAGATGATCGAGAGCTTTCGTTACTTTTTTACCTAATTCAAGAAAATATGTTTTATATATTTTATGATTCTCTTTATTGACATTATCAAAAATAATTGCATTATCCTGATCAGTGGCCAGGGTTTGTTCCATTCTACCTTCGCTTCCGACGGCAATAAAAGCAAATTTACATGGTGGAGAACCAAGTGATTCAATAGCTATAGAAATAGCCCTGTTGGTTATAGCATCTGTTAACGAAGTTATTATTCGTGTTATATTTTGTGTACGTGCTCCACTATCTATAAGTGCTTTTACCAACACAGGTAATTTATTGGTAGTTTTTTCGATCTGCTCAATATTCTCTGCAATTTCAACTTCTTTAACAAAGAAACTTATTGAATTCCTTTGCATTTCGTGTGCATCAGCATTATTTAAAACACCTATTATTTCTGATTTACTGTTCTTAACGGCTAAATGAGAAATATTCTTTTTATTAAAGATCAAAACTGCCTCGTACAATAATATGTTATCCTGTATGCTAATTACCGGAGATGTCATTATTTGTGCAACTGAACTTGCCGGATCAATTTTTTTAGACAGAACCCTTGATCTTAAATCACTGTCGGTTACAATACCAATAATGTTATTGTTTTGAGTAATAAATATAACTTCCTGATTTTTACGTGTCATAGTCGACGCTACGTCATGAATCGAAGTTTCAATATCACATTTTATCAATTCTTTTATAAAATTTTTAATCGGTTGATTCATTAAAAGGAGGGAGGTCTGAATTTCATTTGATAATTGTTCAGTTTCCTTTTCAACAAGTCTTACTTTTGTAATATCTTTTACAATTATTATATAACCTTCCTGTTTTCCAAAATATACTTTTGACATTGTCAATACAACATCCTTATGAAGTTTATTTAATACTTTAAGATGTGTGTCAATAGATTCTGATTTGCGGGAATTTGTAATTTTTGACTTGGCATCATTCCAGTGAATATCAAAAATATCATCAAATTTTAAGGACAAAACATAACTGGCCGAGCTTCCAAGCATGTTATTGAATTTCATATTTGAGAATATGATCTTATCATCAATTATAAGTAATGTTCCGTCAATTGATGCTTCAACCAGCGACTGATACTTTCTTCGCGATGCTTTTAACTTATCTTCAACATCCTTTCTTCTTCTTTCAATATCAAGACTTTGCTTAACTATAAAAAGAATTATTACACTAATTATACCTATAATAATAAAGGTAATTTTAACAAGACGCTTTTCCAGTGCAGATATTTCTTCTTTAACATCTTCAAGATAAATACCAGTACCAATAATCCAGTTCCAGTCATGATAAATTTTAACAAAAGAAAGTTTGGGTACTATACGGGTTGAATCATCCTTCCATTGCCACATATAATCTATAAAACCTTCACCACTATTAACGACAGTATCAATGGCAACTACAAACAATAGTTTACCAGCCTGATCCTTATAATTTGTTAATTCTGTACCATTTAATTCTGTTCGATACGGATGCATTATCATTCTTGGAAACAGATCTGTAATCCAGAAATAGTCTTTACTTTCATCGCCATAACGCATTTTTTCAATTTTATTAATGGCTAATTGTTGCGCTTCTTCAAGTGTTATAAGACTATCTTTATAATCCTGGTCATATTCTTCAATAAGACTCCATGCTATGTTAACAAGTTCACTTATCATTTCCCGTTTTTTATCCATTATATTGTTTTCAAAAACAGGGAGAATAAATACATAGATTGATAGTATGAATAAAACGATAGCCAGTATAGAAGGGAAAACGATCCCGGCAAAAAACCTGCGAATATCTTTGGGCGTTAAATGCATGATTTAACTTTTTAGTTTTCTTTACGCTTAGGAGGGAATAATTTCTGAATTAAATTCCGTTTTGTCAAGGGTTTGCCCAATAAAATGTTCAAATTATTTTCGGCTGTAAGATTTTGATCCCACAATTCAATGGCTTTTTGGTAGTTAGTTATAGCATTTTCAAATTGTTCTAAATGCCTGTGTGTTATTCCTAAATTAGTATATGCCACAGATAATCTTCTTTCAGTTTCGTATTGTGCAGTCTCAATTTCTTGTATTCGGGATTTAATAAATTTTTCTTTTTCTTTTTCAGAATAGTTTTCTAAACCAATATAATAATCATTTTGAAGAATCTGTTCAATATGTTCTGAATTTTTATCACTATATTTTTCTAACCAGTTTTCATAAATTACTATACTTATTTGTACTGATTCTTGTGCTAAATTTAAAAGTGAGTTTTTAGATAACAATATGAACGCTTCGGGTTTACTTTCGTAAATGGCCATTGTTAAATATGCTGCAGCTCTGTTATTATATAATACGCCAACTTCGAACGATTCTGAAAAATGGTTTACACTTTTATAAATAAACTCTACAGAATCAAGTAATGCAAAAACATTTTCGAAATCATTCTGAACTGCATAATTATTATATTTTTCATACAATTCACGAGCTTGCTTTACTCTTGGATCTTTTGATGCGTTGATATTCTTATAATAAAAATATGAAACTACAATTACTATAAAAGAAAGAGCAATCATCACAAGGATGAATGCTCTTTTATTATTTTGTTTAAGGGAACTCATTACGAGTGTACATTTAATACTAAGAACTTACGTATTTCAAGTGGTGTTTCAGGAGTTAATTTAGAAACTATGATATTTGTAAGAATTGCAAGCGGAGCTCCAACCCATGCAAAATACCAGGCACCTAACCAGTATGTAACAAAATCATGATAAGGTAATGTAACACCTTCTTTACCTGCAATAAAGTAAGTTAAAGAAATTACAGCAACTGATAATCCGGCTATTAAGCCTGCAATAGCACCTTGCTTGTTTGATCCGCTCCACCAAATTCCCAGTAAGAATAACGGGAATATTGAAACTCCGGCTAAAGAGAATGCTACTGCTACCAACTGAGCAATTAGAGCCCAGTTTTTTAATGCTAATAAAGTTACAATAA
>JAUWQL010000031.1 GCA_030611105.1 Bacteroidales bacterium | reverse complement strand
ATTGAACTGAAAAACTAAATGCCCATAAACAGGGCATTCGAGAATATGAAAATTAGAAACCCCAACTTTAGTCGGTTAATAATGATTTTATATACTTATTTCCATCGATAATAATGTGACCAGGCAATATATTAAGGGAATCAAGAGCCTTGTGCATTGCCATAATTGACGCTCTCAAAATATTTAATTCGTCTATTTCTTTATTATCAATAATTCCAATAGCATACGAAATAGCACATGCCTCAATTTCTTTGCGAAGTAAATACCTGTTTTTTTCGTTTATCGTTTTTGAGTCGTTTAAAACCGGATGAGTAAAATTTTCCGGAAGAATAACTGCTGCAGCAACAACTGGCCCGGCAAGACAACCACGGCCGGCTTCATCGCAACCGGCTTCTACAACTCCCTGCTTAAAAAAACTAAGCAACTCAATTTTATTAGTCATTGATTACCTTTTCTATACTTTTCCAGAATTTTTCAGCAGTTTTATCCCAGTTAAATTTTTGTCTTTGTATTTTACCATTTTCTATTAACTGATTTCTCAGATGTGGATCATTATATATTTTTATCATTGCATCGGCAATGGATTGTACAGAAAAAGGATCAGCAAATAAGGCTGCATTTCCTGCAACTTCGGGCATTGATGTAACATTTGATGTTATTACTGCTGTGTCACAATTCATAGCTTCGATAATAGGAATTCCAAATCCTTCAAAATATGGAACATAAGTTAATGCAAGTGCTGCGCCATAAAGATTTTTTAACTGAACAGGATCCATTCTGCCTGTAAAAACGACATCATTTTTAAAGCTCATTTTGTTAAAAACATCTTTTATGTTTTTTGTCTTAAACATTTTCTCACCAACTATAAGTAGCATTAAATCACTTTTAGTTTTGGATTTAAACAGATCGAATGCAGAAAGGAGATTCGCTACATTTTTTCGTGGACTTAAAGCACCAACAAATATGAAAAAATCAGATCCTCCGGTATATTGTTGTTTGGCTTTTATTATTTCATCCTTTAAAGAAGGTTTGTAAATTTCATTTGATCCATTATAAACTACATCAATATTTTGGGCATTTATATTAAATTGTTGAACAATATCCTGTTTTGAAAATTCAGAAACTGTTACGATTTTATTTGCCTTTTGTGCAAAACGAGGAAAGAAATATTGATAATAATTGCGTATACCGAAAGGAAAATCCGTTGGATTGTGCATAAAACTGATATCGTGAACAACTGCTATAGATTTTATATTTGACCTTAATGACAAGAATCCATCAGGAGAAATAAAGATATCGGCATTAATTTGTTTAAGAATTTTAGAAACTGACTTTTCGAACCAGTAATAAAACAAAACCGGATGTCGCGCCTGTGGACCGATAACAATAGCTTGAACATTATCAGAAAAAATGAATTCTTTGCTATATGGTCTGTCAAAAATAAAATAGAAGTTATGTTCCGGATGATTTTGCGTAATTCGTTTCAGGGTTTCGTAAGTAAACCATCCGATACCTTCCAGTTTGTTTTTTAATAATACCCGAGTGTTAACAGCAATATTCAAAATATAATTAATTTATAATTTTCTGTCGTTACCATTCCCGAAAGCCTTCGGGACTAAGGGGTAGACAGAAAATCAAATTGCTCCCTTTAGGGCTAGGGTAAACAATTTGATTTTTTGGTTAAAAGCATTAGAAGATATTTTAATAATCACATCAACTTAAAACATTGAAGCTATTATCATATCTTTGTAACAAAGATGCTAAAAAATTGAAGAACTTTATAAAATACATACTTCAAAAAATTCTGGGACTGCATAATTACCTTTTTTTATTTGCCCGACATGTAATTTTAAAATTACCATACGATAAAAACGAAAAAGATTTTTTAATGTTTATTAATTTAATTGAAGATGGTGGACATGTATTGGATATTGGTGCCAATATTGGTGTAATGACATATTTTTTTTCAAAAAAACTCCCTGAATCTACGGTGCATACTTTTGAACCAATACCCGATAATTTGAAAGTATTAAGAAGGATAGTTGATAAATATAATTTGTCAAATGTGAAGACTTATCCTTATGCCCTTGGAAACAAAACCGAGAAGGTAAAGATGGTAATGCCTCAATTTAACAAGGTGTATTTTCATGGATTAAGCCATGTTGAGGAAGCAAATAAAAAAAATAAAGGACATTTATATGATGTCGAGATGAAACGTTTGGATGATCATGAAGAGTTTAAGAATATTAAAATTAATGCTATTAAAATTGATGTTGAGGAGTATGAGTATCATGTTCTCAAAGGGGCTGAAGGGTTAATACAAAAAAACAGGCCATTGATTTATTGTGAACTTTGGGAAAGTGAAAATCGGGAAAAAAGTTTTAAGCTTATTAGCAAATTAAACTATAAAGTATTTATAAATCAGGAAAATATTTTAAAAGAATACAAAAAACAAAAAGGATATCAGAATTTTTTCTTTATTCCGGCAGAACATTGTGATTCCCTGAAGTTTTAGGCGCTTAATCAAGCATTTTTACCAACAGTTTGTTTATTATATTTTCAACAAGTTGAAGTAACAGTAAACAGGAGGCACTTAGCAGTTCCTTTAAATATTAATTGCTGAAAGCTAAAATTGTAATTTATAATTGATTTACTGTATCTTGCATCCTGTATCCTGCCAACTTGTGTTTTGTTGTACTAAACATCTTCATCGCAGGGCTTTTATTTGATATACTGCATTCGAATAAATGTAGTAACTTTATGTTTCTAATTTATTTGTTTTGAAAAGAAAGTTTTTTACCAACCTTTCATTATTAGTATTGCTTAATTTGTTGATTAAGCCATTCTGGATATTCGGTATCGACCGGACCGTTCAGAATGTTGTTGGTGCCGAAGAGTACGGCCTGTATTTTTCGCTTTTTAACTTTTCTTTATTGCTGAATATGCTGCTCGATTTTGGCATTACTAACTATAATAACCGAAATATTGCACAAAATCATCAGTTATTAAGTAAGTCCTTATCAAACATTGTTGGTTTAAAACTGCTTTTGGCAATATTATATGCAATAGTAACTGTTGTTGTAGGATTTTTTATTGGCTATGAATGGAGGCAGTTCCAGTTGTTATTGTTCCTGATATTAAATCAGTTTATAGCATCTTTTATTTTATACCTCAGGTCAAATCTAAGCGGTTTGCATTATTTTAAAACCGATAGCTTTATTTCGGTTCTCGACCGTGCGCTAATGATTATAATTTGCGGAATTTTACTCTGGGGTGGAGTAACAGAAACTGATTTTAAAATAGAATGGTTTGTTTATGCACAAACTGTAGCTTATGTATTGACTATGTTAATTACGCTGGTCATTGTATACAATAAAGCAGAATTGTTAGGTTTGAATTTCGATAAAACATATTTTATTGCCATCTTAAAAAAGAGTTATCCATATGCTTTATTGGCACTTTTAATGGTTTTTTATTATAGGATTGATTCGGTGATGTTGGAAAGAATGTTGCCAGACGGGAAAGAGCAAGCGGGAATATATGCACAGGGTTTCAGGATTTTAGATGCTGCCGCTATGTTTGCATTTTTGTTTGCAGTATTACTTCTTCCAATATTTTCACGCATGATAAAACAGAAAGAATCCGTTAATCAGTTGACACTTTTCTCGTTTTTATTATTAATTGTCCCTGTTCTGGGTGTTACTTTTGCATCGTATTTTTACAGAACAGAACTGATTGATTTACTGTATCATCAGCATGTTGAAACATCAGCATCAATTTTTGGAATATTGATATTATGTTTTATTGGAATATCTACAAGTTATATTTTTGGAACATTGTTAACTGCAAACGGAAACTTAAAAGAGTTAAACATTATGGCTACAGGAGGCGTTATAGTTAATATTGTACTTAATTTGATATTAATTCCAAAATATTATGCTTTTGGTGCTGCAATAGCCAGTTTAATTACTCAATCATTTACTGCAATTATACAGATTGTTATTGCAAAAAGAATATTTGAATTTAATATTAACATTAAAAGAATTACTTTATTAATCTTTTTTGTAGCAGGAGTTTTTGTTATTGCAAAACTTTCACTGCGGATAGATTTATTCTGGATATATAAATTTGTCGGAATTATTGTGTTATCGTTGATTCTGGCTTTTGTATTCAGATTAATAAATCTGAGAATATTATTTGATTTACTAATAAATGGTGATGAAAAATAAATAGTAGAGACGCAATGCATTGCGTCTCTACTATTTATTTAAATTTCTTAAGAACCGTTTTAATATCTTTTATTTTTGCTTTCAGTATTTCTTCATTATCAGCTTCGACTAATAATCGCAAATATGGCTCGGTGTTGGAAGGGCGAACATTGAACCACCAGTTCTTAAATTCGATGCGATAGCCGTCAAAATCAAGGATTTCCATGGGTTCTTCTTCAGCAACGAAATAATCTTTTAAAGCTTCCATTGCTTCCAGTTTTTGCTCAATTTTAAAATTGATTTCGCCGGAATTAGCGTATTTACTGATATTTGAAATTATTTCCGACATGGTTTTTCCTTCTTTTTTAAATCGTGAAAGCAGGTTTAAAACAATTAATGAGGCTAAAATGCCTGAATCGGAATAAAAGAAATCGCGGAAATAATAATGACCGGCTAACTCGCCGCCGTATATACCGTTTATTTCTCTTAATTTTGGTGTAGCATAAGCCCTACCCACTCGCCAGGTGTGCATTTCACCACCTAGCTTTTCAACATATTCTTTTACAGCTTTTGATGTCCGGATATCTTCAAGAACAGCGCCTCCTTCTTTTTCAAGAAAATAATGTGCCATAAATCCAATAATTAAATCCGGAGAAATAAACTGTCCTTTTTCGTCAACAAACATTACACGATCCGCATCGCCATCGAAGATAATCCCGATATCACATTTTTCACTTAACACGGTTTTTTTAAGATCAGCAACATTTTCTTCGATTAGTGGATTTGGTTCATGATTTGGAAAGCTGCCATCCATATCTTCATATAAATAAACAGGCTTTTTCCCCAAAAACTTTTTAATCAGAAGCCCTGCCATTCCATTGGAACAATCCACGGCCATTTTCAGGTTTGAGTAATCCTGAACATACGTTTTTAAGAACTCAACATATTCGCCTTTAACTTTATAGTCAACTATTTTTCCTTTCTTGTCTGCAATAACAATCTCACGGGTTTGAATCATTTCTAAAAGCTTTTTCAGTCCTGTATCAAACCCTACGGGCAAAGCATTGGATTTAGAAATTTTCATTCCGTTGTACTCACGTGAATTATGCGATGCTGTAATTTGAACCGATGCAGCAAAATTATGTTTTGCTGTAATGTAATATACCATTGGAGTAGTTGAAATACCAATATTATAAACGTTTGCACCACTATCAATAATTCCCTGAGCAAGATTTTCAAAAATTTCATCAGAAGAAACCCTGACATCTCTTCCAACAAGTACATTGTCGGCTTGTAAAAGTTCTGGCAAAAAATACCCGATTTTATAAGCATCTTCTTTATTAAAATCTTCGTTATAAATACCTCTGATGTCGTATGCCTTAAAAGCTTTCATAATTAAATTTACATTAATAGAACAGATAATTCAGGTTAAGATTTTTATAAAGCAAAAATGCGATTTTTTTATTTTGTTAAAGCTTTAACGGGTTCAATTCCTAGTGTTGTTCCTTCCTGAATGGCTTTTAAAACAGCTCCTCCTCCGGTAAATATGTAATACATAGGACTATCCAGTGCTACAATATATAATCCGGGAAGTAATCTTTTTAATTCCTGCATAGTATCACCACCACCATAAAGTTTTACGGCTTCAATATTTTCATCAATTAATTCATCGAGAGCAATTGTGCCTTCATTAAAATGTGGTGTGAATCCCATTACTGCATTTACAAAAATGGTTCTTGCCGAAGAAAATATTTTATGGATATCGTCTTCATAGAATGATTCTTTTGCAACATCAAGAACATAATTGAGTTTAGTACCGGGCTTTAATTCACGAATATTATGTATCCTGTTTTTACCTTCAAATTTACCTTCCATAGTGTCTGATTCAATAATAAACGGGAGTTCAACTAATTTACCCGGATATTGCTTACTGAATTCGGCAAACTTTTTGGCATGAACTAAATCATCTTCAGAAATACCTTTTATCTCAATATCGTATTTTGCACATAAATATGCGTTATAAATAACACCTCCTAATACCAGGTAATCAGCCTTTTTAATTAAAGCATAAAGGGAATCAATTTTTGTGTCGAATTTTGATCCTGCCACAACAGCAATAAAAGGAGATTGAGGACTATAAATTCTTTCAAGGTTTTCAATTTCTTTTTGCATTAGGAATCCGGCATAAGATGGTAAGTATTTATTTACTCCAATAGTAGAAGCATGTGCTTGCCACGATCCAAAAGCATCGTTTACAAAAATATCGGCTAATCCTGCCAGTTGATTTGAGAAGCGATCCATATCAGCTCCTTTTGCTTCTTCGCCCTGAAACCAACGAGTATTTGGCAAATAAATTCCGTCAATTTTACCTTCTTTTAATTCACGAATAGAATGATTTATTGATGTTTCAATTCCAATGTATCCTTTGTTTTCTTGTGGGTAAAAATCAGGGATTTTCATATTAATATGAAGCTTATTCCTAAGATACTCAACAATTGGCTCAACAGATGTATCCTTGCTGATTTTAATATCTCCGGTTTTTTTATCCTTTGGACGCCCTACGTGAGTCATTAAAATTATTTTACCACCTTTAGCGTTAATATGGTAAAGTGTACCAATGGTTGCATCTATTCTGTACGGATCATGTATAATTCCTTTTTTAACTACATTGTGATCAACACGAACTAAGACAATCTTGCCGTTAAGATCAGCATCCTGAATTAATGGAATATTATATTTGCCGAGCATAATTACCTCCTGTTTTTTAGCCTGTCTGCCGACAGGCAGGTTTGAAAATTGTTATTTGAAAGGGAACACAATTTAAAGCAAAATTGTTTTTTAAGCAATAAATAATGTAGAGTTTATTATAAATGTGAATCTACGGTTTGAACAACAAAGATATTTAATGACAATTTAATATAACGACTTACCCAATTCACTATTTAATACATTTTTAGCTATTTGGAAAAGAATACATCATATACTTTATAATATTTTTTCTCCTTATAAATGGATTTTTCATGATTGCGCAATTTACGTAATGATTTTATATAAATCCAACAAATTACTAGATCGTAATCAAGAAATTTATATAAAATACTTGATTACAATCGAGAAATTAGTATAAATTAATGGCTTAAAACTTTAAAATGGTTACTTATTAAATATCTTCCATAATAGCTTTTAAAGCAGGTAATTCTTTTCCTTCAATATATTCAAGTAAAGCTCCTCCGGCAGTAGAAATATAACTTATTTTATAAGCTAAACTGAATTTATTAACTGCTGCAATGGAATCGCCTCCTCCGATTAAAGAAAACGCTCCTTTATCGGTAGCACGAGCCACTGCCATGGCAATTTTCAAAGTTCCCATTGAGTAGTTTGACATTTCAAAAACTCCGATTGGCCCGTTCCAAAGTATTGTAGATGAGTTTTCAATTACCTCGGTAAATTCATTGGCAGATTTTATTCCAATGTCCAATCCTATCCATCCATCTTTAATCTGACCTATTTCGCAGTGCTCAATATTTGCATCATTTTTAAAGTCATCGGCAATAATACAGTCGGTTGGAAGATAAAGACCAACTCCGTTTTCCTTTGCTTTTGCCATAATCTCCCTGGCAACATCAAGGTAATCATCTTCAACCAGCGAATTTCCTATTTTACCACCCATAGCTTTAGCAAAAGTAAAAGCAATTCCTCCGCCAATAATTAAATTGTCAACTTTCTCCAGTAATGCAAGAATGATATGAATTTTAGTTGATACTTTTGATCCTCCAAGAATTGCAGTAAATGGTCTTTTCGCTTGTTTTATTACTTTATCGATATTATTAATTTCATTTTCCACCAGGTATCCAAACATTTTATCTTCGGGAAAAAATTTGGCTAAAATGTATGTTGAAGCATGTGCCCTGTGTGCTGTGCCAAAAGCATTAAAAACATACGTGTCTCCAAGTTCTGCTAATTGTTTAGCGAAATTTTCATCTGCATCGGTTTCTTCTTTATGGAATCGAAGATTTTCAAGCAAAAGGCATTCTCCCGGTTTTAGGGCTGTTGCTGCAATTATGGTTTCCTCTCCAATGCAGTTAGTAGCAAATTTTACTTTTTTGTTGAGAGCTTTTGATAAATAGGGAAGTATATGTTTTAATGAAAGATCTTCGTTGAACTTTCCTTTTGGTCTGCCTAAATGAGTTAAGAATATAACAGAACCACCTTCAGCTAATATTTTACGTGCTGTCGGTAATGCTGTAATAATTCTTGTGTCATCGGTAATTTTCCTGTTTTCGTCCATAGGAACATTGAAATCAACACGCATCAGAACTTTTTTACCTTCAAAGTCATACCTGTCAATTGTTAAGTTTTGCTTAATAGCTTTAATACTTGGCAGTTCTTTTCCTTTAAGGTATTCCAGCAATGCACCACCGGCTGTCGATATATAACTTATCTTATGTGCTAAACTATATTTGTTAATTGCAGCTATTGAATCACCTCCGCCAATCAGAGAAAATGCCCCTTTATCGGTAGCACGGGCTACTGACATAGCAATTTTTAATGTTCCCATTGAAAAACTTGGCATTTCAAAAACACCTATCGGGCCATTCCAAAGAATTTTTTTTGAGTTTTCGATCACTTCTGAAAAGCGATTTGCAGATTTAATTCCAATGTCAAGACCCATCCATCCATCAGGTATTTCATTAATGTCACAATGATCAATTTGGGCATCATTTTTAAAATCGTCCGCAATAATACAATCAGTTGGTAAGTATAATTTAACTTTATTTTTTTCAGCTTCTTTAATAATATGTTTTGCAAAATCTAAAAACTTATCTTCAACTAAAGAATTTCCGATCTTCCCACCCATAGCTTTAGCAAATGTGTATGCAATTCCTCCCGCAATAATTAAATTATCTACTTTTTCTATTAACGTTTCTATAATATGGATTTTAGTAGATATTTTCGATCCTCCCAGAATTGCTGTAAAAGGGTGCAATGGTTGGTGTAAGATTCTGTCAATATTATTTATTTCACTTTCGACCAGATAGCCAAACATGCTGTTTTTAGGAAAATATTTAGCTATAGTATAAGTTGAAGCATGTGCTCTGTGTGCAGTACCAAATGCATTATTTACATATACATCACCAAGGCGGGCTAATTTTTTAGCAAATTCTTCGTCAGCTTCAGTTTCTTCTTTATGGAATCGAAGGTTTTCCAACAAAAGAATTTCGCCTGGCTTAAGATTATTTACCAGTTTTTCAGTTCCTTTTCCAACACAATCAGTTGCAAATTTAACTTCACGATCAAGAATTTTGCTTAAATGAGGAAGGATTATTTTTAAGGACATTCTCTCATTAATTTGACCTTTTGGTCTTCCCAAATGTGTAAGTAAAATTATGGAACCCCCTTCAGCTAAAATTTTTTGAATCGTTGGTATTGCAGTAATAATCCTGGTATCATCGGTTATTTCAAGATTTTCATTTAGCGGAACATTAAAGTCCACGCGCATTAATACTTTTTTCCCTGTAAAATTATAGTTGTCGATAGAATACATGCCTGGAGCTTTTATGTTGATGTGTTAACCTGAATAATGCATAAATAATCTATTACGAGTTGAAATTAGCTGTTACAATTAAAAATGCTCAAATCTCGCTTCTCACCATAGCTATCCCGATAGTTATCGGGAATGTTTGCGAGGCTCAATTTTGCGCTTTCCAATTTTATTGTTTCTTCCAACTCTCATAACGAAGATTCATGAATTAATCAGGTTAAAGATAGAAATATTTTTTTGAGGATTGTGATTTGAGTTTTATTTGTGGTTTGTATTTTGTTTATTGTTATTTTTGCTCATTATCCATTTTTGAAATAAAAATATCTAAGTAAAATTATTTAACATTTATGCAATTTAAAGAAGTAGTTGGACATCATAAAATAAAGGAAAAATTAATACATACCATAAAAGAGAACAGGGTAAGTCATGCTCAACTTTTTTTAGGTTCTGAGGGTTCAGGTAATTTAGCTTTGGCAATAGCCTATGCTCAGTATATTTCTTGTGAGAACAAACTGGAAAGTGATTCTTGTGGAGTTTGTCCGTCTTGTATAAAGTTTCAAAAATTGATTCATCCAGATCTGCATTTTGTTTATCCGGTATCAACATCAAAAACCGTAAAAAAAGATCCTGTTAGCGATGATTATATTGCACAGTGGCGCGAAACAATTATTGAAAATCCATATATAAATCATAACAAATGGTACGGAATAATTGATGTTGAAAACAAACAGGGAATTATTAGTAAGAACGAAAGTTATGAGATTATAAAGAAACTGAATCTCAAAACTTTTGAATCAGAATATAAAATTATGATTATATGGTTGCCGGAGAAGATGAATGCTTCTGCAGCTAATAAATTATTAAAATTAATTGAAGAGCCTCCTGCGAAGACATTGTTTTTAATGGTTTCGGAAAATTCGGAGCAAATGTTACCAACTATACTTTCAAGAACTCAATTAATTAAAATTCCTAAAATTGATAATGAAAGTATGCGGAATGCACTTTGCGACAGATTAGGATTATCATCGGGAAAAGCAGGCGATATAGCCCATCTGGCAAACGGAAATTATTTCGAAGCACAAAATCTGATAAGTTCAACTGAAGAAGATAATGATAATTTTGATCAGTTTACACAATTTATGCGATTGTCTTATCAGCGAAAAGTTATTGAAATAATTAATTGGGTTGATGAAATCTCCAGGATAGGACGAGAAAAACAGAAAAGCTTCTTAGCCTATTCTCTTAGGCTTATTCGAGAAAATTTTATGCTAAATATTAATAATAAAGACCTTGTACATCTGACAAAGAAAGAATTAGAATTTTCTGAAAAATTTTCTCAGTTTATTAATCAGGAAAATATTTATCAGATTTATGAAGCATTGAATCGAGCTCATTCCGATATTGAAATGAATGCTTACAATAAAATTGTGTTTTTAGATTTAGCTTTAAAGATTATAAAATTGATAAAAAAGTAATTTTCATTACTTTTGCTAAGTGAAATATCTCTATCTTTCAAAGTTAATGTAAGGTGAGAATGATTTTGTAGAGTATAACATGTAAGTTATGGATAATATTGATAAAGAAAAGTCAGGTAATCAGCCTGAATTAAATATATCTTCTTGTAATTGTTTAAAACCTGAAAGTTGTAGTAAATTAGAAGCTTTCGATTGGCTGAACAATATCCCGGAGCCATCTAAAAAGCTGGATGTTATAGAGGTTCGGTTTAAAAATACACGTAAAGATTTTTTTATAAATTCAAATTTGTTACGCCTGAAAAAAGGAGATATTGTTGCCGTTGAAGCATCTCCGGGACATGATATTGGTATAATTTCATTGACAGGGGAAATAGTTGAGTTTCAACTAAAAAAACAAGGAATTAATCCGGCAGAGTATGAGTTCAAAAAAGTATACCGAAAAGCTAAACCTGCTGATTTTGAAAAGTGGCATGAGGCAATATTGCTTGAAGATTCTATTATGTTTGAAACCCGAAAGATCGCTTCCGATCTTAATTTAGATATGAAGATTGGGGATGTAGAATATCAGGGAGATAAAACAAAAGCAGTTTTCTATTATATTGCTGATGAGAGAGTTGATTTTCGGGAGTTAATAAAAATCTTAGCTGAAAAATTCAAAATCCGAATTGAGATGCGCCAAATTGGTGCGCGACAGGAGGCCGGAAGAATTGGAGGAATTGGATCGTGTGGCAGAGAACTTTGTTGTTCAACCTGGATAACAAATTTTGTTTCGGTAACAACAAATTCAGCACGTTACCAGGAGATATCGTTAAACCCACAAAAATTAGCCGGGCAATGTGGGAAATTAAAGTGTTGTTTAAATTATGAGCTGGACTGTTATGTTGATGCACAAAAAGATTTTCCTTCAAGAGAAGTTGTACTGGAAACAAAAACAGGACAAGCATATTATAGCAAAACAGATATTTTCCGTGGAATAATGTGGTATACTTTTGATCCGGTTAATTTGGTGAATTTTACCCCGGTTCCTGTCGAAAGAGTAAAGGAAATAATTGAACTTAACAAAAAAGGCGTTAAGGTTGATGTATTAGTAAATATATCAAATGTTTCAACGGAAAGTTCACTGGATTTTAAAAATGTGGTTGGACAGGAAAGCTTAACTCGTTTCGACGATCAAAAAGCTAAAAGAAAAAAGAAAAGAAATAATAAACGTAGAAGACCCAGAAATGAAAAGCATCAGAAGTCTTAGTGTCTTTGTTTTTGCATCCCTTATAGTAATTATATATTCGTGCGACTCAAATCAGGTTTTCGAAAGAAATATTGAAATTGAAGATTTCTCGTGGCATAAGGACTCAATTATAAAGTTTCAAGTTGATATTCAGGATACGATCAGTTTTCATAATATTTACATCAACGTCCGAAACACTTCCAGGTATAAATTGCAGAATTTGTTTCTTTTTGTTCAAACAACTTCGCCAAACGGATCTACGCTTCATGATACTTTTGAATGTTATTTAGCCGATGAGCGAGGGAAATGGACAGGTAGTGGCTGGGGAGATATATACGATAATCAGTTTATTTATAAAAAAAATATTAGGTTCCCCGTTTCAGGAATTTACACTTTTGAATATGTGCAGGCTATGCGTACTGACAAATTGGAATATATTTCTGATATCGGTTTAAGAATTGAAAAAGTTGAAATTAGTAACAATCCCTGAAGATTTGTTACAATTCCTGAATTTAAAATAATCATTTAAAGTGGGAAAAAATAAATTGTCGAGGTTTGCCGAAATGGAAACCTTTAATCATGTTGTTCAGCCTCCCTTTGATGAAATTTTCAAGAAAGACTACAGGTTAAAAGGAAAATGGAGTAAAGATTTTTTTGATAATGATAACCCGTTAATTTTAGAGTTAGGATGTGGCAAAGGTGAATATACAATTGGTCTGGCTAAACAAAACCCGCATATAAATTTTATTGGGATTGATATTAAAGGAGCCAGAATGTGGAGAGGAGCTAAAACAGCTTTTGATGAAGAAATAAAAAATGTTGGGTTTTTAAGAGCAAGAATTGACTTGACAAATTCTTGTTTTGGCGAAAAAGAGGTTTCCGAAATTTGGATAACTTTCCCTGATCCACAGCCAAAAAAATATTATAAACGACTTACTTCGTCACGATTTTTAGGATATTATCAGGGATTTATTAAAAAAGATGGATTCATCAATCTGAAAACAGATAGTGCGGATTTGTATGCCTATACAAAAAAAGTTATTGAAATAAATAATTTAGAACTGACTATTGATACTGATAACCTTTATAATTCAGAAATTGTTGATGATATTCTTTCTATAAAAACTTTTTACGAGCAGCAGTTTTTGTCTCAGGGCAAACCCATTCATTATTTAAGATTTACATTGAATAAATCCATTAAGCTTGAAGAACCAAAAGACGAAGAATAACGAGGGATTTTTTAACCGGGTATATGATGTGGTGCGTCAAATTCCCTACGGGCGTATTACAAGTTATGGAGCAATAGCAAAATATTTAGGAACAGCTCAATCTGCCAGAGTGGTTGGTTGGGCAATGAATAATTCACATCATCAGAACGAATATGTTCCTGCCCACAGAGTTGTAAATCGAAACGGTCTTTTAACAGGCAAACATCATTTTGGCAACTCAAATACCATGAAACAACTTCTCGAAAATGAGGGTATCAAGGTCGAAAACGATAAGATTATTGATTTTAAGGAGCATTTCTGGAACCCTTTAAAGGAGTTGTGATATTTCTTTAGTATTCAGGCAATTGACTAATTTGGTCAATGCTGTTTAATCATGGAAAACTTTGAATTTTAAACTCAAAACTAATAACTATTTTATTATCTTTGCCGCGTTAATTTAAATTAAATAAAAATAAGGATAATAACATGTCATATTCTAAAAAACAAATATTAGAGGCCTTAAGGAATGTAAAGCATCCTGAGACAGCCCAGGATATTGTGGCAATGGGAATGGTTGATGATATATGGATTGAAGGGAACAAAGCTGGTTTCACACTAAGTTTTAAAAAACTTAACGATCCATTTGTTAATTCAATGCATAAAGTTTGTATTCAGGCAATTGAACAACACTTAGGCAAGGATCTTGATTTTACAGATAACATTAAAATTAAAACTCCTGAAAAGAAAGAACCAAAAGGTGATTTGAATACACAATCGATGAAAGATGTGAAAAATATTATAGCTGTAGCTTCCGGTAAAGGTGGTGTTGGAAAATCAACTATAGCTGTTAATCTGGCAATTTCACTTGCAAAAACAGGAGCTAAAGTCGGATTAATTGATGCTGATATTTATGGACCGTCAATTCCTAAAATGTTTAATGTCGAAGGCCAAAGACCTCTTGTTAGAAAAGTTAATGATGTGGATATGATTACTCCGATTGAAAACTACGGAGTAAAAGTATTATCGATAGGATTTTTTATTAATCCCGAAGATGCTTTGGTTTGGCGTGGGGCAATGGCTACAAGTGCTTTAAAACAACTTATACATCAGGCTGAATGGGGCGAAATTGATTATCTTGTTGTTGATTTACCTCCGGGAACAAGTGATATTCATTTAACTTTAGTTCAGGAAGTTTCTGTTACGGGAGCTATTATTGTTAGTACACCACAAGCTGTTGCATTAGCAGATGCGATTAAAGGAATAAAAATGTTTACAGGAAAACATATCAATGTCCCTATTTTAGGATTAATTGAAAATATGTCGTGGTTTACACCCGAAGAACTGCCCGATAATAAATATTATATTTTTGGTAAAGATGGTTGTAAAAATCTTGCAGAAAAGGAAAATATTCCTTTTCTTGGTCAAATTCCAATAGTTCAAAGCATTCGAGAAGGAGGTGATTTTGGAAACCCTGCTGTACTGAATGAAGGTTCGTTGATAGAAAAAGCTTTTAAGGAATTATCAGCGTCTATTATAAAAGCAGTTGATGACAGAAATGCTAATTTAGAACCAACGAAAATAGTTGAGATAAAAATTAAATAATTTAAAAAGAATTTAAAATGGACGAAGCTAAAAGACAAGATTTTGAAAAAAGAATAAATGAATCAATTGAAATGGTAAGACCTTATCTTGTTGCAGATGGTGGAGATATCAGATTTGTAGAATTAACTGACGATATGGTTGTGAAGGTAGAATTATTAGGTGCGTGTGGGTCATGCCCGTATAGTATCCAGACTTTAAAGAATGGTGTTGAGCAAGCAGTTAAAAAACAAATTCCTGAAATAAAAGAGGTTGTTTCTATCTAAACAGTAAACAGGTATTTTATTAATATTTGAAGTGAATGGATGTTAAATTTAACATCCATTTTCTTTTATGTGATGTTCGATTTATTTACTGGTTGGCGTTCATTGTAGGAGCAGTCGATGTATATTTACAAGCTCCAGCGCCCTATCTGATTCTTTATCTTGCAAAAGAGCCAAATTTTTGCCATCGCACTCAATAATGATTACTTTTGTATAATGACTGGAACAGAATTAAAATATAAATTACCATCGGAATATGCTGAGAAAGTTCAGTTTGACTATGGCAACTCAACTACAGACAAGCATAAAAAGGATAACGGACAATTCTTTACATCAAAAGTGATTGCTGACTTTATGGGAAATTTAGCTCAGCCGACATCAGATTATATATCTATTCTTGACCCTGGCTGTGGTACTGCAATTTTAAGTTGTTCTCTTATTGAAAATTTAGTTGAAAAAAGTCAAATCAAAGAAATTGATTTAAGACTTTTTGAAATAGACAGTAATGTTATTAAAGAAACAAAAAAAGTAGCTTCATTTTTAAAAGCTTGGTTATTAGAAAAAGATATTGCTCTGAATATCATTATAGAACAAAAAGATTTTGTTTTGTCTAACTCTGGAGCTTTTATCAAAAATACATTATTTGGAAATCAGGCAATTGAAAAATATGATTATATAATATCAAATCCACCATATTTTAAAATATCAAAATCAGATAAACGTGCTCAAGTCGCAAAAGAGTTGGTTTATGGACAACCAAATATTTACTCTCTATTTATGGGGCTTTCAGCAAAACTTTTAAAGCCGGATGGAGAATTAATTTTTATAATTCCACGAAGTTTTGCAGCAGGAAATTACTTTAAAGCTTTTAGAAAATCCTTTTTCAACGAAGTAAGCATTTCAGATATTCACATTTTTGAATCTCGCAATAAAATGTTTAAAAATGACAATGTTTTACAAGAGAATGTCATCATAAGAGCTACAAACGAAATAAATACAAATATCAGGATTTCTGTATCAGAGTGTATAAAAGACTTGAATGAACCCCAAGTTTCAATATTTAAAACGGAGGAATTAATTGACATAAATTCTAAAGAAAAAGTTCTATTTATTCCATCAAATAATAAAGAAGCAGAAACTATAAATATTTTCCAAAGATGGAAAAATTCACTTAACGATTACAATATTCAAATATCAACAGGGCCTGTTGTTGCTTTTAGATGCAAAGACTATTTGGTTTCTGATTATACAACAGAAATAAAAATTGTCCCACTTGTATGGTTACACAATACAAAAGAAATGGAATTTATTTTTCCTTTGAAAAAAGGTGTAAAGCCAAGCTATATAATTGATTCAAGAGAGTCACAAAAAGTATTACTTAAAAACAAAAACTACATTTTAATCCGTAGATTTAGCTCAAAAGATGATAAAAGCAGGCTTGTCTGTTCTCCATATTTTGCATCAAGCATAAAGTTTGAAAGAATTGGAATTGAGAACCACTTGAATTATATTTATCGTCCAAATGGGGATTTATCTGAAGAAGAATTATGGGGTATTTCAGCATTGTTTAATAGTAGCCTTTTTGATACATATTTTAGAACTTTTAATGGAAACACACAGGTTGGGGCATTTGAATTGAAACAAATAAAAATGCCACCCTTAGAAAAAATCATATTAATTGGTGAAAAGGTTAAGAATGCTACTCACCCCCAAAAAGAGGAAATCGATAATATTATAAACCAAGTACTGTTAGGAAAACTTTATGTCAAAAATAGAAGAAGCACAAGCAATTTTGAAAGAGTTGGGATTGCCTGATGCCCAACAGAATAAAATTTCAGGATATACCTTACTTGCATTATGCAATATAGAAGAAAAGGACAAATGGTCAAGTGCTTATAAACAAAGTCATGGTGTTTCTAAAGGAATTATGGCGTTTATATCAGAAAATTACCAAAAGGATTATGCACCAAATACAAGAGAAATTTTCAGGAGACAGGTCATGCATCAATTTGTACAAGCAGGGATTGCTGATTACAATCCAGATATTCCTGATTTGCCTGTAAATAGTCCTCGTGTACATTATGCATTATCTGAAATTGCTTTGGAAACCATTAAGACATATAAAACCAAGAAATGGAAACAACAAGTTAAACGATTCAAAGAACAAATAGGCGAACTTAAAAAAAAATACAGTAAGGATAGAGAAATGTCTCGTGTTCCTGTTACACTCCCTAATGGTAAAGTTTTGCAATTATCACCAGGAAAGCATAATGAAGTTCAGGCTGCAATTGTAGAAGAATTTGCATCACGATTTGCTCAAGGTTCGGTTCTTTTATACTTGGGTGATACAGAAAACAAGGATTTACATATTGATAAAGATAAACTTGAAAGCATTGGGATTCTAATTACAGAACACAGTAAACTTCCTGATGTGGTGATTTATGATGGGGCAAAGAATTGGCTTTACTTGATTGAAGCTGTTACTTCACATGGTCCAATGTCTCCTAAAAGGATTGTAGAGCTTGAGAATTTTTTGAAAGATTGCAAAGCAGGAAAAATTTACATTTCAGCATTTCCCGATTTTTCAGAGTTCAAAAAACACACAAACAATATTGCATGGGAAACTGAAGTATGGATAATGGAATTCCCTGAACATATGATTCATTTTAATGGAGATAAATTTATAGGCCCAAGATAATTTGAAAATATGAAAAGAGAACGTACAACTAACTCTCGTTTAATCAATGAATTATTTACAAACTACATTAGCACGTTTACTATTTTTTGTGAAATAAATTTTGGTTTTGAATAATATTTCAACAAAAATATGGTTTGAAATAATTAGATTACAATAGTTAAAATAATCATCAGGTGAATCGAATTTTTAAATATTGCTTTTTCATAATAATAATATTTTCTGTTGGGTCGGCTTGTTCAACTAAGAAGAATACCGGGCTTACCAGATTTTATCATGGATTAACTACTAAATACAATATCCTGTTTAATGGTACTGAAAGCTACAAGGAAGGGATAAGAAAATATGAAGAATCTTATGTAGATGATTATTCACAAGTATTGCCCATTTTTATTTATGGAAATGAGGAGTTAGCAGCAAGTACAAAACCACAAATGGATAGAACAATTGAAAAATCTACAAAATCAATAAGATTACATTCAATTACCAAGAAGCCGGACAAGGAGAAAGGTGCTATGTCGCAAAAAGACAAGGACTTCTATAATAAAAATGAATATAACGCTTATATTGATGATTCCTATTTAATAATGGGGAAAGCTTTCTTTTATCAGGCCGATTACGGCAGTGCTATCAGAATATTCGATTTTATTATAAAGCAATACGATGATGAAAAAACAAAGTACCTTGCATACAATTGGCTCGTACGTTCGAATGTTGAAATAAAGGATTATCGCGAAGCTCAAAGTATTATCGATTTTTTAATAAGCGACATGGATTATCCTGAAAAGTTAGATTATCAACTTAATTTAACCCAGGCAGACTTTTACTTAAAACAACAAAAATTTACTGAGGCAGAACCTTATGTTGCCGAAGCTTTAAATCTGGTTAAAAAGAAAAAAGAAAAAATCCGATTAACCTTTATTCATGCACAACTAAAAGAAGAAATAGGTAGTTCTAAAGAGGCCTCTGAATTATATGAGGTGGTTATAAAGATGAATCCTTCTTATGAAATGGCTTTTAATGCAAAAATTAAAAGAGCAACACTATTTACCGGGGGAAAATCGGCAAAATCTATAAAAGCCGAATTATTGGATATGCTCAAGGATGACAAAAATATTGAATATCAGGATCAGATATATTTTGCTCTTGGTGAGCTTGAAATGAAAAATAATAATGTTATACAGGCCGTTAAGTATTACCAGATGTCGGCGAAAACAAGTATTTCAAATACAAATCAGAAGGCATTAACATTTCTTGCTCTCGCTAATATATTTTTCGATAGAGCCGACTATATGGAATCACAAGCATACTTTGATAGTGCGGTTGTATCATTAGATCCTGAATTTCCTGGATATGCAGAACTTGCCAGGAAAAATCAATATTTATCAAAACTTGTAAAAAATTTAAAAGAGGTAGATTTTCAGGATAGTGTACAAATGGTTGCTGCGATGACCGAAACAGAAAGAACCCGGTTTATTCAAAAAATTATTCAAGACCTTCAGGAAAAAGAGGCTGCCGAGCTGGAAAGGCAAAGAGCCCAGGAAATGGCAGGGATGAATGATTTAAGCAGAACCAGTACTCGTCCTACAACTTCATTAACACAAAGTGGGAAATGGTACTTTTATAACCCGTCGGCTAAAAGCTTTGGGGAACCTGAATTTAGAAGACGTTGGGGTAAAAGAAAGCTTGAAGATAACTGGCGACGAAAAAACAAACGAATTGCTGGTATTGAACAAATATCCGAAGAGGAATTTTCCGATGAAGTTATTGATAATAAGATTGGCTTAGATAAGAAATCACCTGAATATTACATGATTGATTTACCATTGACAGACTCTGCTGTGGAAATGTCGCATAAAAAAATTCAAACAGCATTTTTTAATATTGGAGAAGTTTATAGAAACGACTTAAAAGATTATCCAATGGCTGTCGATGCTTATAAAGAACTTATTGAAAGATATCCTAAAAGCGAATATAAAGTGCCTGCGTATTATAGTATGTATAAAGTATATTCCCAACAAGGAGATAATACTCAGGCTGATATGTATAGAAATATGATTATACGTAATTATCCTGATTCAAAATATGCTAAGGTCTTAGTTGATCCAAACTTTTTTAAACAATTTGAACGGGAGGAAAATGAGCGCAAAGAGCATTATTCAAAAACATTAGATTTATACAAACAGAGAAAATATTCTGATGTAATTCGTCGAAGTAATTTGGCTCTTAATAAAGATTCCAATACTGAATATACTCCTAAATACAGATATTTAAGAGCCTTGTCAATGGGAGAAATTTATGGACTTACAGTTTTAAAATCTGAATTAGAAACTATAAAAGAAGAATTTAAAACAGATCCTGTAGCAAAATCATCTGAAGATTTATTGGCAGCAATACAAGAAAATGAGTTGAAAAGTTTAAAAGATTTAAATATCGTGCAGATAGCAGATACCACAAGCGAGGGTAAGATTATAGATGATAAAATTGCTCAAAGAACCATCGAGGAAATCGAAAAACTATATAAGTATAATCCTGAGGCAAAACATTATTTAGCTATAATAATAGCAAAGGGAGCTGATATTAACCAGTTAAAATTTAATATTATAAACTTTAACCTCGATTTTTATATTCAGGAAAGTTATGATATTGAAAGTAAAGAGTTTAATAAATTTTTTACAATTATTACTGTTAATCAATTTAAAAATTCAGAAGAAGGATTAGAGTACTACAATAAATTTAATGCTGAACAAGAAAGAATTTTTACAGATGTAAAAAGTTCTGAGTACCAGTTTTTCATTATTTCTGAAACGAATCTAACGAATCTTGCTAAAGAAAAAATGGTTCGTGATTATTTATTATTTTACAGGAATAATTATCAGGAATAATTATTGTAGTAACCAGAACGGAAGTATAAAATCAAAAATTATTTTAAATGAAGAAGGTGAGCATTTTGTGGACTGATGATGAGATTGATCTTTTAAAGCCATATATACTTTTTTTAGAAGAAAAAGGTTTTGAGTTGTCAACAGCAAGTAACGGCGATGATGCAATTGAAATGGTTAAAGAACAGGACTTTGACCTTATCTTTTTGGATGAAAATATGCCTGGTTTAAGCGGCCTGCAAACATTAACTTACATTAAAGAAATAAAGCCTGATATTCCTGTTATAATGATTACCAAAAGCGAAGAAGAGGATATTATGGACGAGGCTATAGGGGCAAAAATTGCAGATTATTTAATCAAACCGGTAAATCCTAAACAAATTCTTCTAAGTATTAAAAAAAATATTGATGCCAAAAGATTAATTTCTGAAAAAACATTGTCTGGTTATCAATCAGAATTTGGGAAAATAGGATTGAAAATTTCCGAAGCAAATTCATTTAACGATTGGGTTGAGCTTTATAAGAAACTTGTTTATTGGGAGCTCGAACTTGAACAAAGTGAAGAAACCGGGATGCAGGAGGTTTTTAAAATGCAAAAATCGGATGCCAATAAGGGATTTGCAAGGTTTATAAAAAATAATTATGAGTCTTGGTTTGTTGGTTCAGAAGAAAAACCAATGATGTCGCCAAACTTATTTAAAGATCGAATATTTCCGATGCTTGATAAAGGTCAAAAAGTATTTGTTTTAATTATTGATAATTTCAGGTATGATCAATGGAAATTAATACAACCTATAATTAACGATTATTTTATAGTAGAATCAGAAGAATTATATTGTGGTATTTTACCAACAGTCACTCAATATGCCCGAAATGCAATTTTTGCGGGTTTAATGCCATATGAAATTAACAAACTTTATCCTGAATACTGGCTAAATGATGAAGAGGAAGGTGGAAAAAACATGAAAGAAAAAGAGTTGTTTCAAACACAACTTTCGCGGCATGGCAAAAAATATAAGTATTTCTACGAGAAAATAAGCAAGTTGAAAACCGGCGAAAAACTAGTTGAAAACATAAAGGATCTACTTAATAATCAGTTAAATATTTTAGTTTACAATTATATTGATATGCTTTCGCATGCAAGAACCGAAATCGAAATGATTCGTGAACTTGCAAATGATGAGCCAGCCTATCGATCTTTAACTTTATCGTGGTTTAAACATTCGCCTTTGTTTGCTTTAATAAAAGAATTGCAGCAACAGGATGTTAAAATTGTTATTACAACAGATCATGGAACTATTAGGGTTCAGAACCCGGTTAAAGTAATTGGAGATAAGAATACATCAACAAATCTTCGATATAAAAATGGACGGAATCTAAATTATAATCCAAAAGAGGTTTTTGAGATTCGCGACCCACAAAAAGTACACTTGCCCAAATCGCATATCAGCACAAGCTATATTTTTGCTATAAACGATGATTTTCTCGCTTATCCGAATAATTTTAATTACTATGTAAATTACTACAAAGATACCTTTCAGCATGGCGGAGTATCTTTAGAGGAAATGATAATCCCATTCATCAAATTAAAACCAAATAATTAAAAAATTTCCTTAAATTGCATATATGGATTCATTGATTTTAAAATCTTTGTCGGATTTAAATATTATTGCTGATAAGTTTCTTCGATTAATGCGCGATAAGAAGGTGTTCGCATTTTTTGGCCCGATGGGTGTTGGGAAAACAACTTTTATTAAAGCTTTATGCAACGAGTTGGGTGTGGTTGAGATTGTTACAAGTCCTACGTTTGCTTTGATTAATGAATACCAAACCGGGAAAGGAGAAATTATCTATCATTTCGATTTTTACAGGATAAAAAAGATTGAAGAAGTATATGATTTTGGTTATGAAGAATATTTCTTTTCCGGAAACTATTGTTTTATAGAATGGCCCGATAAAGTAGCTGAAATTCTTCCTGAAAATGTGGTGTTCGTGCAAATGGTAGAAAACGAGGACGGATCAAGAACGATAAACATCCGTTAATTTTTAGCTCTGATTTCATAACTGTCCATTTAAAACAAGTTGAGTGACAGTTGTTTATAATCAGGTTCTTTGACATTTTTGTAATCTATATTCGTAAACAATTCATTTATAGGTGATTTGTCCAGTAGAGATATTCCTAAAATTTGTAATATTTCGTAGGTTGATCTCTTTAATTTAAGATCATGACCTACAATTGCCACTAAACAATATGCAATTATTGCAGAGTGAATTTGTATTCGCACAGCATTTTCAGATGTCCCCCAAAAGGACTTAACCTTTAAATGCTGTTTAATCCATTTAAAGAATAACTCTACTTGCCATCTGTTTTTGTATAGAAGAGCGATTTGTTCTGCTGGAAGCTTAGTATTATTTGTAAGAAAAATAAAGTTTCGTTTACTATCTTCATCATAATACTTAATACGCCTGATTTTTGTTGGGTAATCCTGTGAAACATAAAATCCAGTAAGTTTTCCAATTTGATCGCTTTTTACTCCAGACTTTTTATTTGCTTTTTGAGAGTATATTCTAGCAAACTTTAAATTAGTTTTTGCTCGCACAACAAAAAAGGCAGATAGTTCTGTAATTTTGAATAGTCGTTTAAAATCAACATATGCTCTATCAAAAACATAATATGCATTGCTTTCATAGGGTATCACATCCATGGCATTTACATCATGAACCGATGCTTCAGTTATATGAATAAATACGGGTATTTGAGTGGTTACATCGTAAAGAGTATGGAGTTTAATTCCACCTTTTGTTCTACGAAACTTTGCCCACCAAAAAATATTCAAACACAAATCAATAGTTGATGAATCAAATGCATAAACTTTACCTTTAATTGTAAAATCATCATTTGAAAGCTTTTTCTGAGCCAAATCAATAAGGCAATAAGCATAATCTTCAAAAATTTTACAATCCCTTTTTTCATTGGCTTTTGCCAAATTACTTCTGGTAACTGATTTGCCAAAACCTAAATGATAGGTTTTTTGACTATGAGCTTCAATAACAACAATTAAATCTCGAAGGCTTTCTCTATTTGTTAATTGTCCGAAAACCATACAAAGCATTTGGTTCCAGCAGGTAAAGTGTTTGATATATTTATTACCTGAGTATTTAGAAACGATGTTATCGAAGACTCTTTGGGGAAGAAAAGAAATCAGTTGAGAAAAAATGTATTTACCATTATTCATATTAGATAATAAATACACCAAACTTAATTGATTCAAATCGTCACACAAAAAAAAGATACGTAAAGTATAGATTTACAAGAATTTCAAAGAACGTTTATTAATTTTTAGTAGACACTAGTGACAACTTTTATTAAATGACAATTGGTTTGAAACTCCAAAACAATATATTACCATAGATAAACTTAAACTTCTAATTAAAGAAAAAGACTTCCCTCGAACTCCAAAACAAAAATTGGAGAAATTATTTCTTGAAATGACAAAAAGACCAAAACAAGAGGGGCAGGTTATTATTATAGATAATAAACTGCAAGAATTATTAATAAATAAAGCCTATATAAAATCTGGTTCTGAATTAAGTTTTTATTTTGGGACTTTGGCTCAAAGAAATCTTATCAAGATTATATCAAAACCAACGTACAGTTACAGTATAACTTTCGAAGGTTTAGATCATAAAATAAAACTTGAAGAAGAAGGAAATCAATCAAACAAATGTTTTATTGCTATGTCATTTAGTGATGAAACAAAAGAAATTAGAAATGCAATTAAAAATGCTTTAGTCAAGACTGGATTCGAATCAATATTAATAGATGAAAAAAATATTGATAGTGAGAAAACAATAAATGATGAAATAATTTCAAATTTCAAAAAATGCAAATTCTGTATTGCAGATTTCACTTTTCATAGTAATGGAGTTTATTTCGAAAGTGGATTTGCTTTAGGTCAGAGAAAAAAGGTTATATATACATGCCGAGAAGATGAATTTAAAAATGCACATTTTGACATAAGACCTTTACAGCATATTATCTATAAAACATCAGAACAGTTAGAAAGGGATTTGATTAACAAAATTGAAGCTTGGATTAAATAATTTGACAAAAAACTTGACAAAAGGACAACAAAATTGTAACTTTATTGTATAAAATTGAATAGAAAGTATATATTTGTTGCAGAATTGAAAAATTCTTTGTACCCTAAGGTGGGACATCCTTAGGCTGAAGCCCTCAATTGCAGAGGGCTTTATTATTTTTATCCTATGAGTACAAATAAAGTAATTGCCTATTTTGATGGTTTTAATTATTATGAAGGACTTCGTAAAAAAGGTTGGAAAAAATATTATTGGCAAGATTTGGTGAAATTTGTTGAGTTGTTTTTAAAACCTTATCAAGAATTAGAAGAAGTCAGATATTTTTCTGCTATACAAAAAAACATAGAAAAAGCAAAAAGACAGGATAAGCTTTTTCAAGCCAACAAGCTAAATCCCAAATTTCATTTAATACTAGGTGAATTCAAACAACGTAAAAGATGGAGGAAAATTGAATGTAATGGCAGGAAGGTTAGTAGAGAAATAAAATTTTGGGAGGAAAAAAAATCAGACGTAGCTTTAGCATCATATATTATTAGAGATGTCGTTTTGAATAAATGTGATACAATCTTTTTATTTTCAGCAGATAGTGATATAACACCAGCACTTGATGTTATACAAGAACTTTCAAATGGTATTAAAAGTGTAAAGATTATTGTTTTTTTTCCTCCAGGTAATTTTTCATCTGATTTAAAAAAGAAAGCCAACAAAACATTTCTTTTAGAAAACCATGAATTAAAAATTAAAAACTCTCAGTTACCAGAAGATATAGAGTTAAAAGATGGGTTCATTTTAAAAAAACCTGAAAAATGGCTTTAATATCATTAAATCAAAAAAAATATTTGCACCGTCCCCAATTCCGCCCCTCAAAAAAACAACGCTTGCAAAACAATGTCTTACAAGCGTTTATTTCTTACCTTGAGGTCGCGGGCGGATTCGAACCGCCGTGGACGGTTTTGCAGACCGCTGCCTAGCCACTCGGCCACGCGACCGTTTTTAATTGGACAGCAAAAATAGAAATATTTTCCACAATACTCAAATATCGATGAGTTTTTTCAACCTGAAACTTTAAATTACTATCGGCTCAGAGTTACGCTAACACGATCCATCTTACCACCCATAGGTGGATTCATTTTAGAAACTTTAACCGTAGCTTTTTTAATAGTAGTAAAATTATGGTATAAAGAATTTAATATTCGACCGGCAATATGCTCTAACAGATGCGATTTTATTTGCATCTCTTCCTTAACAATACTATATGCCACCTGGTAATTTAACGCATCATTTAAATCATCCGACTTTGCAGGAACCTGCATATCAGTTTCAATCTCTAAATCTACAAGAAAACGGTTTCCAACAATCTGTTCTTCTTTAAAATGTCCATGATAAGCATAAAACTCCATATTTTCAATCTTTATCAGTCCCATTCGTTTCAAAATATTAATTCATTTCAAATTTAAGTTTATAAAATCAGTTTTACATATTTTTTAATACAATATATACAGCATTGGATAAAATCCTGTATTTTTGTAAGTTCAAAAAACTAACGACCAAAATCTAAATTTGATTTTTTCATGGGAACTGAAAACAAAGACACACCTGCCCGCTCGGCAGGCGGGGAAGAAAAAAAATCTTTAAACTTTATTGAAAGTATTATTGAAGAAGATTTAAAAAACAACAAAAATAATAGCGTGGTATGCACTCGTTTCCCTCCGGAACCAAACGGATATTTACATATTGGCCATGCAAAATCAATTTGTTTAAATTTTGGTCTTGCTCAGAAATACAATGGGAAAACAAACCTGCGATTTGATGATACCAATCCTGAAAAAGAAGAAGTTGAATACGTTGAGTCAATAAAGGAAGATGTTAATTGGCTTGGATTTAACTGGGAGGGCGAAGCCAGATTCACTTCAGATTATTTTGATCAATTGTATGAATGGGCCTTAAAACTAATAAACACCGGATTCGCATACGTTGACGATCAGGCTTCTGAAGAAATCAGCAAACAAAAAGGAACACCCACACAAGCGGGAACTGAAAGTCCATACAGGAATCGTTCCGTTGAAGAAAACCTGGATCTTTTCACCCGAATGAAAAATGGGGAATTCAAAAACGGAGAACGGATTTTAAGAGCAAAAATTGATATGGGATCGCCAAATATGCACATGCGTGATCCTATAATTTACAGGATATTACATAAGGAACATCATCGTTCGGGAAATAAATGGTGTATATACCCGATGTATGATTTTGCACACGGGCAGTCTGATTATATTGAAAGTATAACTCATTCGGTTTGTACCTTGGAGTTTGAAGTACATCGCCCATTATACGATTGGTTATTAAATCATCTATATACCGAAGGCACTATTAGGCCACGACAGATTGAATTCGCTCGTTTAAATTTAAGCTATACGATAATGAGCAAGCGAAAACTTCTTGAGCTGGTTCAAAAGAATCTGGTATCTGGTTGGGATGATCCGCGAATGCCTACAATTTCAGGTCTTAGACGAAGAGGATTTACACCTGCGTCAATACGAAAATTTGCAGATACAATAGGAGTCGCTAAACGCGATAATGTAATTGATGTAGCTTTATTGGAACATAGCTTACGCGATGATTTAAATAAAATAGCTCCACGTGTTATGGCTGTTTTAAATCCATTAAAAATAGTTATTACTAATTATCCTGAAGATAAAGAAGAATGGCTTAAAATTGAAAATAATCCGGAAGATGAAAGCATGGGAACTCGTGAGATGCCATTTTCACGTGAGATTTTTATTGAACAGGATGATTTTATGGAAGATGCTCCTAAGAAATTTTTCCGTTTAGCACCTGACAAAGAAGTTCGATTAAAAGCAGCATATATTATTAAGTGCGAAGAAGTAATTAAAGATGATAAGGGTAACATTACAGAACTTCGTTGTACTTACGATCCTGATTCGAAAAGTGGTAGTGGCTCTGAAGCTAGTAAACGTAAAGTAAAAGGTACATTACATTGGGTTTCGGTTAAACATGCTATAAATGCAGAAGTTCGTTTATACGATCGTTTATTTAATGATGAAGATCCTGCAGGGCATAAAGAAAAAGATTTTAAAGAATTTATTAACTCTGATTCTTTAAAAGTTCTTAATGGATGCAAATTAGAACCAGGTTTAAAAGATGCAAAACCGGAATCTAAATATCAGTTCCAACGATTAGGTTATTTCTGCGTTGACAGAGGAGATTCAAAACCGGGAAATCTGGTTTTCAACAGAACTGTTCCTTTACGGGATTCCTGGAGCAAGTTAAATAAATAACAAAATCCCCCTATCCCCCTTTTGAAAAGGCGACTATATACAACTTTACACCAAAATTACGTTATATTTTTTAGTAGAAAAAACGTTTAATAAAATTTGCATTATATTTGTAGCATTGAAATATAAGCTATACGTTTGCATTCTTAAATAAATATTTATATATTTATACCAATTATACGTTTCAAACGTATATTAATGAACATATAGTTCAAATTAAACAAAAACTTAGCATCAAGAGATTTTTAAAAGATTTTTAAAAAAAAGATGATTATAACGAGCCTCCTATATTAATAGGAGGCTTTTTTTATTTGTTAATTATTATTATATTTATTTAAAAAATAAATATCATGACAGATTCTCCTCTTTTTAAATTTACATGGTTTAGTGATCTTCCTTTAGCTCTAAAAGAACTATCTAATATTGCAATGGATAAGCCAGATGAATGGGATTACAAAAACACTCCAACAGGCGGTTATCCAATATTATACAATTATATACATCATACGTCAGACTGTCTAAAAACCTAACAATTTTTGTTGATAAGTTTACATGTTCATTTTTCGTTATAAGATTGGTTTTAAGTATATTAAACCATGAAATATATACAAGGAC
>JAUWQL010000146.1 GCA_030611105.1 Bacteroidales bacterium | reverse complement strand
TAGTAAAACCTTTGGTTAACTTCAAAATAAGTAATATCACTTTGCCATACTTGATTTATCCGGACTACATTTATATCTATCAATAAATTATCAAATCTTATGACACCGGAACTGTCAGTTGTCCTATGCCAATTTTTTGTTCTTTTGGACATCAGACCTTCCGATTTACAAAAGGTTTCAAAAGCATCACGCCCCATACTCAAGGGTTTTAATTTATAATACATATCCCGAATGCCCATAGTAGGATGATCTTCCCTTATCTGATAAATTAATAACAGCAATTGGCCTTGCTCAGATTTTAGCAATTGAAGCCTATCCATCTTCTGATGAAAAGCTTGCTTACTTATGCCTATACTTCGATACAAACTGTTCATACTGAATCCGTATTTTTCTCTGTGTTCCCAGAAGTATTGGACGGTTGAATAGAAAGTTTTTTTTTAATATCTATTCCGTAGGTTTCTTCTGCTATGTCTATCATTTTATCTTTAAAGTCTATTAAGACTTGTTTTTGACCAATTATTCTTTCCAACTCGGCTACCTTCTTTTTTAAGGCTAATAGCTGTTTGGTATCGCTTTCTGTTTCTACTATCAAGCGTTCTTTATTATCTTGCATGCTACCAAATTTATTGAGCCATCTGTATACATTTACTGATGACACTTCATATTGCTTGCAAATTTCGGAAACTTTTGTCTTTCCTGTTTCAATTTCTCTTACTTTTTGAATTTTGAAACTGTCACTGAATTTTCTGCGACGTCTTTCTGACGTGCTCATTTTTAATTGTTCTCTTCTTACCATTTTCCCACTTTTTAAGTTTAAATTTGTTCTTAAAAGTGGTCAACTTATTTTAGGCATTGACAGGTTTAATTGAGTTAATAATAAATTCTTTAACAAAATCTTTTCTTTGTTTCAAAAAAGCATCATACTGCTTTTTATCATTGTCAAACATAATTCCTTGAATTATCGGTCTTGCTACAATAGGAAATACAATTAAACCAATAACATTGGTCATTAAGTTTCTTGTATCTATTGGTTTAATAATGCCTTTTTTAACTTCAGCCTGAATTTGAGCATCAAATTTTTCAAATAATTTGTTTTCCTTTATATGAATATTCTTTTCAAATATATTCACAAGAATTTGAGGGTTTCTATTTAATTCATTAATTACAAAACCTGGAATATATGGATGCTTTGTAAGTAAGTCCATGTAACTTTCAATAAAGAATTCAATCTTCTCAAAAACGGGTTTCTCCGATAACATTATCTCCTGCATCCTTGGAATAAAGATTGAAAAAGCAATCTCAAACACTTTCTCAAAAAGCTTTTCTTTAGTCCTGTAGTAATAATGCAACAATGCTTTATTTATTCCTGCCTTGTCGGCTATCTCCTGCATTCTTGCACCCGTCATTCCTTTCTGCTGAAATACATCTTTCGCAGCATCCAAAATTTTACCTTCTGTATCTTTTTGTTGATTTACCATTACATAATAATTAACTATTTTATTAAACTATTTAGTTTAACCATCTGGTCAAAATTAGGAAATTTTGATTTTGAAATCAAGAAAAATATTTATTTATAACTATTCTAAATTTTATTCAACTCATTTTCTGCGACTTACGCTTTTTCAATTAAAATAATTCATTTTTTATTTGGAAATAGTAAATTCCTACCTTACATTTGCGAGTGAATACTAACTAACATCTTTTAACAAATGCTAAGTAAAAGGCAACAACAAATAATCAAAGAGTCAATTAAATTAATTGATAGCAAAGGAATTCAGGGATTTACCATTAAAAATCTTTCTAAGGAAATTGGCATCTCAGAACCCGGTATTTACAGGCATTTTGAAAGTAAATTTGCAATTCTTAATGAAATATTAGAATCTTTTAAACAAAATCTGATTGAAAATCAAAAAACTTTTACTAAGAATGATATTGATCCTTTAACTAAATTGAAATTATTCTTCAATAAATTATTTTTGAAATTTATTGAAAATCCTGCTTTGATATCTGTTATTTTTTCTGAAGAAATTTTTCAGAATGAGAAACTTCTTTCTGACAAAGTGAACGAGATTCATTCAATGAATGAAAAGATAGTTAGTTCTGTTTTCAAGGACTTACAAAAATCTAAACAAATATCAGAAGAACTAAATATTGAAACATTTACACTAATATTCTTTGGATCTGTTCGCTTGTTAGTACGTAAGTGGAAATATTCAGAACATAGCTTCGATTTATTAGAAAAAGGGAATGAATTATTTTTAACAATATTAAATATGGCTAAATAGTACAATCATTAATCAGATTAATTTCTATTAATGATTATTTTTTATAAAAAATATTAGTTAATATTAACTAACTTATATAAAATGGAAAAATTATTAAAGAAACTATTAAACAAACCGTGGATTGTAATTGCAGTAACTATTATTATTAGTGCAATGTTTTTCATGCAAATGAAACAAAATTCAAGAATGGAAACGGATCTTGATAAATATATGCCACAGGATCATCCTGCTTTTGTTTACAGCGACCAGGCCGAAGAATGGTTTGGAATTAACGATGGTATAATTGTAGCCATTGAAAATAAGAATGGAATATTTAATACTGCAACTTTAGATACCCTAAAACAGCTTACTAAAAGATTGCAGAAAATGGACGAGATTGTAAAAGCTGATGTAACATCCTTATATACTGCCGATAACATTGTTGGTACTAAAGAAGGAATGGATGTTAAAGCTTTTTATAAACGTGTACCTAAGTCTGAAGAAAAACTAAATGAATTAAAACATAATGTTGAAAATAATGAAATGACTTTTGGCCGTTTAGTTTCTTATGACGAAACTGTGACAGTAATAATTGCAGAAATCAGAGACGATGTATTTACTCAGGAATTTTATGAAGAGATACTTGCTCTTGCAGATTCTTACGAAACAGATGATATAAAAATTCATGTTGCAGGCCGACCAATTGTTGAAGGCACTATGGCGCTCCTTGGCCCTGCCGATATGATGAAAATGGTGCCAATCGTATTGCTTGTTATTACTTTAGTTTTGTTTTTAACACTGCGAAGTGTAAAAAGCACATTACTCACAATGGCAGTTGTATTTTTTAGTGTAGTATGGGCATTTGGACTAATGGCTGTTGTAAATGTTCCGATATATGCAGTTTCTACAATGATCCCTGTCATGCTCATTGCCATTGGGGTTGCAGACGGAATACATTTATACAGTCATTTACAACTATTTCTGCGTAAAAACCCGGATGCATCCAAAAAAGAAGCAACACTTGATATGCTTCAAAATATGTGGAAACCTGTAGTAATGACATCAATTACAACAGCTGTAGGATTTATTTCGCTACTTACATCACAGGTATATCCGATTAAATACTTTGGTATTTTTACAGCTTTTGGTGTATTAATGGCTATGGTGTTTTCTTTAGTATTAATTCCGGCCGGCATTATGATTTTTGGCTTACCTAAAGTTAAAAAATCCAAAAAGGATGAATCAAACATAGAGACTAATCTTGCTTATGGCTTTGCTGCAAAAATTCTAAAACGAAAAAGTGTTTCCATATACCTTACTGCTGCTATTATTATTCTATCGATTGTTGGGATGCAGAAAATATGGATTAATTCCAGTTTCCTCGATAAATTTGAAAAAGACAGCGAGATTGTACTTACCGACAAATTTATTAATGATCATTTTGGCGGAACAACAACACTTAACCTGATTTTAGATTCAGAAGGTAAAAAAGATGTATTCAAAAACCCCGACGTATTAACATTAGTAGACCAGATGCAAAGTCAACTGGAAAATGATCTTGAGGTTGTTGGAAATTCTTTTACACTTACCGATTATACCAAGCGGATGAATAAGGTAATGAATGCTGATAACGAAAAGTTTAATGCAATCCCTGATAATCAGTATTTGGTAGTCCAGCATTTGGCTGAACGGGATTCAATTGCTCAGCTTTTATCAAGTCTGGATTTAGCACGTCAGAGTTCATTAGCTCAGGATTTGACAAGTAAACTAGCAATTCTGGATTCGGAGCCACTAGATTCATTAGCTCAGAAAATGATAGCTCAGTATTTATTACTTTACGAAATGTCGGGCGACCCTGAAAACCTGAATAAAGTTGTCGATTACGATTATGCTAAATTGAATGTTACCTTCCAGCTAAAAAGCGATAATTCTAAAGCAATAAATTCAGCCATAGAAATAATTGATTCTTACGAAGAGGATTTCGGAAAACAAGGAATTACAATGAACTATGCAGGAAGTGGTTACAAAGGCCTAGTTTTTACTGATTTAATACTAGAAGGACAAATAATGAGCTTGGTACTTTCATTAATAATAGTAATTATACTTCTATCCTTAATGTTCAAGAACTTTAAAATAGGCTTAATTGGGGCAGTTCCTATTGCCATTACAGCATTAATAAGTTTTGGAACCATGGGATTCCTGGATATTCCGTTAAATACTACATCAGCATTACTTTCCAGTATTGCAATCGGTATAGGAATTGATTATGCTGTGCATTTTATTGAGCAATACCGCAATAATGCTTCAAAATCGGATGATATGTTGCTTGTTGCACAAAAAACCATGGCACATTCAGGCAGGGCAATCAGCTATAATGCTATTGTTGTAATTGCAGGTTTTATGGTTCTGTTATTTTCTGTATTTCCTCCAAACAGAGAACTTGGTGCATTAGTATCACTTAATATGTTTACCAGTTTTGTTGGAACAGTAACGGTAATGCTTGTATTATTAAAAGTATCTAACATCTATTTTAAAAAAGAGAAAAAATAATTATTAAAAATAAATGGAGAAAAAATTATGAAAAAATTACAAATCACATCAGTATTAATTGCAATATTTTTTGCAATCGGATTCAGTCCCAAAGTTTCGGGCCAAAGTTTAACAGGAAAGCAAATAGTAGAGAAAGCTTATAACCGTGATACCGGGAATGATCAGACTTCCAACTTAACCATGACACTTATTAATAAAAGTGGAAACCAAAGAGTAAGAAAAATTAAACAATTCACAAAAGATCTGGGCGAAGTTGAAAAAAACATTATGTTTTTTCTTTCGCCAGCAGATGTTAAAAATACATCTTTCATGAGTTGGTCGTACGACTCAGACAAAAGCGATGACCAGTGGATTTACCTGCCTGCTTTGAAAAAGACCAAACGAATTTCAAGCGATAGTAAAAGTGATTATTTTATGGGTTCTGATTTCACGTACGATGACCTTGGTGATCGCAAACTTGATGATGATACTCACAAATTATTACGTGAAGAAACTATTGATGGCAAAAAATGCTATGTTGTTGAAAGTGTATCTAAAGACGAAGATTATATGTATACGAAAACCATTACATGGATTATAAAAGACAATTTCATTGGGCTAAAAAAAGAGTTTTACGATGAAGATGAGGATCTTTTGAAAATATTAAGCATAAAAAAATACGAAGAAATTTCAGGTCTTTTAATTATTACTAATTCGGAAATGAAAAACGTTCAGAAAAATCATAAAACAAGCATGGTATTAAGCAATGTGCAAGTAAATATTGGTATTCCTGCTTCAAAATTCACCGAAAGAATGATGATGAGAGGATTGTAAGAAATTGACTATTTATTAGCTTTTCCAAAGTTTAAAACTTTGGAAAAGCTAATAAAAAACCTACAAATCAAAAGCATGATAAATAAACTTAAAATATTATTTCTGATTAGTACCATGTTCCTTAGTTGCATGTGAAGATATGTTCGACTATTCAACTTATGTTGTTGATTTTGAAGGGGAAAATAAAGATGTTAATCAGACTAATATCGAAAGATTATTAGAAAAAAATGTTAATGATACCATCAGGATTGCTTTTACCGGTGATACACATCGTTTTTATGATGAGTTTGAAGGCTTTGTTAATGGAGTTAATAATGTGAACAAAACTAATCCTGTTGATTTTGTAATACATGCCGGCGATATTGCCGATTTTGGATTACCACAGCAATACCTTTGGGGAAATTCGTTCTTATTGAATTTGGATATCCCCTATTTTGTTGTTTTAGGGAATCATGATATGGTAGGAAACGGCAGTTTAGCATATAGTGAAATGTTTGGTAATTTCAATTTCAGTTTTATTTATGGCGGTATAAAATTTGTTTTTATAAATACAAATAGTCGTGAATTCAATTTTAACGGTGAGGTTCCTGATATAAACTGGTTAGATTCTCAGTTACAACCAAGTAATTATTTTACAAATACTGTAGTTATATTTCATGTGCCACCTATGGATGCAGATTTTGACTCTACATTAGAAGAAGATTTCCATACAACCATTGCAAAATATGATAATGTACTGTTTACTATTCACGGGCATTTACATAATCACGAAGTATATACTCCTTACTCTGATAATGTTACCTATGTTAACATTTATGGTGTACAATATGAAAAATTTAATGTTATAAGAATAATTGATGATCAGTTTGAGATTGAGACATCTGAGTTTTAAAGTATTGCTGATTTCAGCTTTTATTCTGGTCTGTAGTATATCAACAAGCTACAGTCAGGTTTCATATAAAGTTGATTCTGCCAGCTATAAAAAGTTTTTGCCCGATTATGTAAAATTACAATTTGCCGGTGGTATAGGATTTTTATCTACAGGTATCGGATATACTTTTTTCGATCACAGATTAGATGTTTCTTTCTTTTACGGATATGTACCCCAATATTTTACTGTCGATGATTTACATAGCATAAGTTTACAACTAACAGCCAAACTGTTTAGGTTTAGATATAAAAACACGGAAATACTGCCTTTAAATATTGGTTGGTTTGCTCATCATACTTTTGGAAATGAATATTGGGTTACGTTGCCGGATAATTATCCTGATGGTTATTATTGGTGGTCGCCCGGTAGAAATGCCGGTGTATTTATGGGTGGTGAGATAAAAACAAAATTATTGGCAAATAAAACGCCTGCTTCAGGAACAGCATTTTATGCCCGAATAGGAACAAGAGGTTTGTATCTGGCAAGTAAATTTGAAAATTCTTCCATTCCAATAAGTGATATTATTGAACTTGGTTTTGGAGTAGCAGTTTATCGTTAAAACAAATATTATGAGTAAATATTTAGTCATATTAATTTTTGTATTGTTATATTCTCTTTCTTGCACAGGGCAAGAAAATAATAATACTATACCGGAAATTGGACTAACCACAATAGCTCAGGTAAATCAAGGAACCAGTTACATAACATCTCCTACTGATATTGGGAACATTGAGCCACTTTGGTTCGAAGGAAATTTGATACCTAATTTTTACATTCGGGTAAGTAAAAATTCACGATTGATGGGAGTTCTTACTCCGCAAATTATTATCAGGATTACCAGGAAGAATCATACCCGGTGAGAACACCAAGTTATATGCCTCAAATTACTGTATATTATTTATTAAACTCAAAAACTGAAGTTAATAGTTTGAGCTTATTCGGGAGATTTGCACATCATTCCAATGGACAAGATGGCGAGTTTTATCTGGATAATGGAGATATTAATCTTATAAGTGGCAATTTTACAACAAATTATTACGAGTTTGGATTTATAAAAACAAATTATAACACACGATTTAGCGCTGCACAATTTTTTAGAACTTCAGTAGAACTTCATCCACGAAATTCAACTATGGAAGAACTGGATGGTATGTACAGTTTGTACAGATGGAATACAGTATTTTCAATTTTCAAGCTACCTCCAAATAGTAATCAGAATAAAAAGAAAAATGCAAGTATCTCAATAAAAGGTCAGGCAACCTGGATGTTTGGCGAATTAAATAACCTGGATGGTTTTTCCCTGGACAGACTCAATCTGAGTCTGACATTTTATTATCATCCAAAGTTTTTAGAAGATATTGGATTGTTTGCTCAATTATATCACGGTATGGATTATTACAATATATATTTTAATCATAAGTTAGATATTATTCGTTTTGGAATAATGACAGAAAAATTAAGATTTTAACTATATAAATAAAAAATAAAATGAGAACAAAAGGACTAATACTGATATTGCTTTTACTTGCAAGTCAATTTACAATAGCTCAAAATCCTGATATTTCAGGGTTTGTAAGAAACTATACAGGTGTTTTATACGATGACGGAGATTTTTCTATTCTGCAAAACACTCTAAATCTTAACATTACTAAATCAGGAGACAAGATTGCTTTTAAGGCAAATCCAATGCTTTATCATTATAATGCAGATAGTTTAGATTTACGATTAAGAGAACTATATCTTGATTTGTATTTTACCAATTTCGATCTACGTATTGGTAAACAGCAAGTTGTTTGGGGTAAAGCCGATGGTGTATTTATTACCGATATTGTTTCTCCATTGAATCTTACCGAATTTCTTTTACCCGATTTTGACGAAATAAGAACCGGAGTAATTGCAACTAAGTTCGACTATTACATTGGCAATAATACATTTGAAGTAATTTGGATGCCAGTATTTACTCCTGCAGAAACTCCTTCTACAAGTTCAATATGGTATGTAGCACCTGATTTTCCGGTAACTCCAACTTTTGATTATTCAAAAGAAAATATAGACCCAAGTCTGGAAAACAGTGAGATATTTGTAAAATATTCTGCCATGACATCAAATATTGATTTTGAAATTATGGGAGCATACACCTGGGATGATTATCCAACAATGCATATCGAAAAACAGTTTGATATGTCATCCGGAAGTCCTGTTTTAACAGGATTGAATATAACACCAGAACATCATCGACTATCTGTGGGAGGAGGTTCTTTTAGTACTGAAATTAAGGGTGTAATCTTACGTGGAGAAGCGGCCTATTATAACGGCAAATATTTCCAGACTGAAGATCCTTTACAATTAGAATCAATTATTCAAAAAGATTATATACATTATTTAGCTGGTTTAGATTTAATTATTGGAGGTGTAAACTTAAGCACACAGTTTATACAACAAACTATACTTGATTATGATAAAAATATTTTAAATGAAGAAGCCGAGAATACAATGACATTTTTAGCAAGATACGATTTACTACGAGAAACTCTTCATCTTGAGTTATTTTCGTATATTGGATTAACATACAATGATGCTTTAATACGTCCGAAAATATCATACGATTTTGACGATAGTTTTTCAATTCTTTTAGGGTCAAATATATTTATTGGAGATACTGATGGACGCTTCGGACAGTACAAAGATAACTCTATGATATATGCTAAACTTAAATATAATTTTTAAAATGATAATTTGTTATTGCTGATTTACATTTGATATATATAGTATCACTAGTAACCGGTTAAAATTATAATGTTTTATATGACTATCGGATTGATTTCCTATAATTTAAAAAAAGGTGCTAA
>JAUWQL010000080.1 GCA_030611105.1 Bacteroidales bacterium | reverse complement strand
GAATCTTGTATTGCTCTATTTCAATTCCGTAAATTTTAAGGAGGTCTTCTTTTTTATAAAACTTCCCTCCCTTATTTCTAAAATTTATTAATGTATTAATTTGCTTTTTAGTAAACCCAAGTTCTTTCAACTTTTTTTTCGATGCCTTATTAGGATTAAAATCGAATGGCATTTCAGGTTTATGCCATTCCTCTTTATAAGTATCAACCTGATCTGCATAATGAATTCGCTTATCTTTTTTATTAATTTTTTTAGGGATTAATGATTCCTCAAATTTTTCAATATCCTTTTGAAAATCATCATCAATTAAAACAATTTCGCCAAACGATTTATTATTCTGATAAACTTTTACCAGTATCAAAAAAAATAAAATGATAAGGAGCACAATTATACCATTGCGCTCCTTTTTTGTAAATGTGAAATATTCTCTAAATCTTCTATTAATCATTTATTAAATTTACTAAAATTTTATTATTCCAACACTATTTAAAAATACAAATGCAATCGCAATTGGGGCTATAAACTTAATAATGAATATAAAAACAGGAAAATATTTTGCTTTTAGAGTACCATTATTAGAAAGCTCTGCTTTTGTTTTTGCACCACCATAATACCAGCCAATAAATGCCACAATAAGCAGCCCTCCTAGAGGTAATAAAATATTAGCAGATGTATAATTTAATATCTCAAATATATTTTCACCAAATAATGTAACATTCTTCAAAGCACCCCAAGACATTACTGATAAAATTCCAAGAACAGAAACAGACAAACTGGCTACAATTGTTGCTTTTTTTCGAACCATTCCTAATTCTTCAACAAAATAAGCTACAATAACTTCCAGTACAGAAATTGTTGAAGTTAACGCAGCTACACCAAGTAATATAAAGAACATCAATGAAAAGATGTAACCTCCAGGCATCTGCTGAAAAATTGCCGGTAGTGTTTTGTAAACCAATCCTTCTCCTGCACTTGGAGCAATACCAAAAGCAAAAACAGCTGGAAAGATAGCAACCCCAGCTAAAATAGCAATAAATGTATCTGCCAAAGAAACACTTACAGCCGTATTTCCAAGATTGTTCTTTTTACTAATATAAGAACCGTAAGTTATAAGTGTACCCATACCAATACTCAACGAGAAGAAAGCTTGACCTAAAGCTTGTAGAACTGTATTTGTAGTAATTTTTGAAAAATCAGGTTTAAATAAAAACTTTAAGCCGGCACTTGCTCCAGGTAAAGTAATTGACCGAACACACAACACAATTATCAGCACTAACAATAATGGCATTAATATTTTTGCATACTTTTCAATTCCATTTTTAATACCTGAAATAACAATCCATGAAGTTAGGAACATAAAAATTGCAAACCATAAAATTGGTCTGAATGAGCTTTCCCTAAAGCTATCAAACATAACTCCCAATTCATTCGAATTTTTGCCTTCAAATCCGTTTATTATTGATTGATATATATATTCAAAAGTCCATCCTGCAACAGCTGTGTAAAATGCCAGAATCATAAACGCAGCACCTACTCCCATCAAACCAACAAGATACCATGGTTTTCCGGGCGCCAATTTTTTAAATGCTCCATATGGATTAAGTTGAGCGCTTCTGCCAATTGTAAATTCTGAGAGCATTACCGGTATTCCGATGGCAAATATAAAAGCCAGATATATAAATAAAAATGCTCCACCACCATTCTCTCCTACCACATATGGGAATCTCCAAATATTACCTAAACCTATTGCTGATCCAGCTGCTGCTGCAATAACACCATATTTACTAGTAAAACTATCTCTTTTTTTAAAATCAATATTTGCCATTTTTTATAATCTTAAATTTCAAGAATCAACAATTTTACAAAAATTGATTTGATTTGCAAAATATATGTTGAATTCAAAAAAAAGACAGAGAAAAATCTCTGCCTTAAATTTATTTGTAAGTATTATTTTATGCTATATCAATTTCCTTAGCTAAATAAACATCCTGAATTGAATTTAACAACTCAATACCTTCTTTCATTGGACGCTGGAATGCTTTTCGACCCGAGATTAACCCCATACCTCCGGCTCTCTTGTTAATAACCGCCGTTTGAACAGCTTCAGCTAAATCAGACGCTCCAGATGATGCTCCCCCTGAATTGATTAAACCAATTCGGCCCATATAATTATTAATAACCTGGTATCTTGTTAAATCGATTGGATGATCTGTAGTTAGATCAGTATAAACTTTATCGTGCGTTTTTGCAAAATTAATCGCTTTAAATCCACCATTGCAAGTAGGTAATTTTTGCTTAATAATATCGGCCTGTATAGTAACACCAAGATGATTTGCCTGACTAGATAAATCAGCAGCAGTATGATAATCAACTCCATCCTTTTTAAACCCGGGGTTACGAGTGTAACACCATAAAACAGTTGCCATTCCCAGCTCATGAGCTCTTTCAAAAGCTTCAGAAACTTCTATAATTTGACGATTAGATTCATCTGAACCAAAATATATTGTAGCACCAACTGCTTTTGCTCCAAGATTCCATGCTTCTTCAACTGTTCCGAAAAGTATCTGGTCAAATTTATTTGGATATGTCATTAACTCATTATGGTTTATTTTAACCAAAAATGGAATCTTGTGAGCATATTTTCTGGATACAGATGCAAGAACACCAAATGTAGAAGCAACTGCATTACAACCACCTTCAATAGCAAGTTTAACAATATTTTCAGGATCGAAATAAATTGGGTTTGGAGCAAATGAAGAACCTGCCGTATGCTCAATACCTTGGTCAACAGGCAGAATTGAAAGGAAACCCGTGCCAGCTAAACGACCTGTATTAAACATTTGCTGCATTGATCCTATAACTTGTGGAGTACGACTTGTATAACAAAAAACATTATCAATATAATCAGGACCAGGTAAGTGTAGTTGATCTTTACTGATAGTTTTTGACTTATGATTTAATAGATAATCAGCCTTGTCTCCTAATGATTCTAAGATTTTGTTGTATGACATACGTTTTAAAATTTAAATGATTAAACTCACACAAATTTAATAAATAATATTGAATATATTTATTCAATATATGAATAAGTCGATGTTATATTTTTAATAAAGTATGGAAACAAAACAAATTTAAAAATGAATTATGCTTCGACTATGCTCAGCATAAAAGTATTTTAGAAAGGATATCCAATACCGATATTTATAATAACATCATCTTGCCAGGTAAGATTTCTATTCCCAAGAATCCAACGTTCTCCATCAGGTAAAGCCGGGTCTCTAAGTTTTACTCCAAAGTCGAGCCTGAAAATTAAGAATGAGAAATCGAAACGAGTACCTATTCCTGACCCAATAGCAAATTCTTTATAAAACTCATCCATACGGAACAACCCTCCTTCAAGTTTGTCGGAATTAAGATTCCAGACATTCCCTGCATCAATAAATAAGGCACCTTCCAAAACCCAAAACATTTTAAATCTGTACTCAATATTTGCTTCAAGTTTTATATCACCTGTTTGATTCGGGAATCTGGTTCCTGATCCTCCGGAATAAGACCCCGGACCTAAATCTTTAACACTCCATGCTCTTATGCTGTTTGCTCCTCCGGAAAAATACATTTTTTCGAAAGGTAGTGATTCTGAATTACCATAAGGAATTCCTACTCCACCAAAAAATCTATAAGCCAGTGTATTTGAATTATTTGTTACATCATAATATCTGAAGTCTAAATCAAATTTTGCATATTGTGAAAAAGGTACGCCAAAAATCGTATAACTTCCATTTTCATCTTTTGATGCATTGGTTAGTTCGCTGATACCAAACAATATATTACCTGATATCTCGGTATTTAATCTAAAGAAATAAAAATCTCTTCTCTTTTTAATATCCTGATTATTAAATATCAGACTATAACTGGTTACAGATACAAGATGATCATCATAACTACTTCGTAAATTAGTAGAGTCAATATAGTCTTTAAATTCCTGTGTAGCATAAGGTAATTTTACTGCATTCAGTTCAAGAAGTTTTACCGAATGCTTCAAAAATTTATTACCATCCCAAATATATCCATAAGACATGTTCGCAATTGTCCTCCGATAATCAATTCTATCCATGAAATTATATCCTGCAAAAATCTGTGTCTTAGGACTATATTTTTTGCTAAACTTTTCGGCTTTAAATACCGGTAATATAAATTTAGGAATACTAACCGTAACATTTCCACCCATTTCAGTTGTATAATAATTTCCTGCAACATTTTGTTCATCAATTGCCTCGACAGCACCATTAATTCTAAAATCTGTAATTTCGGCTCCTCCAAACAAACTCCTGTGCCGATAAAGTAAACTTCCTCCAGCCCCAATATTACCATAAGAATTCGTTCCTTGAAGTTCGATTGTATATGACTGCAGTAAAAACTTTGAGAGTTGAATATTACAATCTAAATACCCCAGATTAAGACTGTCATTCTCTAGTGAATCAACCGTATTAAACTGAATATTTATTATTTTAAATAACCTTAAGGAGTTTAAATGTTTGTAGGTTTTATTAGCATTATAAAGGGAATAATGCTCTCCTTCCTGTATAAAGTTTGATTGTATAACAACTCTCTTGTTTAGGTTATCGATTCCCTTAGAAATAAAGTAAATCCCGTTAACATAAGTTGTATCCAGATTATTATAGTAATTTTCACCTAAAGACAAAGCTTCCTTTTGGTCAAAATTGGTAAATACATAAACTTTATTAATAACATATTTTTTATGACTGGTTTTAATTATGGTATTATCAGATCCTTTCTTTTGAAACTTATGAATATTCATAAGTAAATCAACTTCAAGAGATTTTGCTGAGCTATCTGCCTGAAAAAAGATAAAATCTTTATTAAATCTATAATAACCCTTATTTTTAAGATTAGTCTCAATGCGCATCCTTTCATTCTCTAATAAACTAAGATCAAAATCATCGCCTGTATTTATCCGGGAATTAATAGTATCCGGCATAACATCAGGAGCCAGATTAGTATCGTTACAAGTATAATTTATCTTTTTTATTTTATATGGATCATTGATTTCAATTTTATATAGGATTCTGGCTCTTTTTCTTTTTAATTGAACCGTATCTTTTACCGTAGAATTATAATAACCCTTATTATCAAAATATGATTTTAATAAATCGACGGATTTATCAGATAAATATTCATCATAAATAACAGGTTCTTCACCAATGGTTTTTAACCAGTTACTAAATCCCTTATCTTTATTAGTTTTAGATAAATTATATAACCATAAGTGAAATCTAACACCCAGGATTCTTTTATTTGGTTTCTGCCTGACATAATTTTTAATCTCATCTTTTTCCACTTTGCCTTCTCTGACTTTTATTTTATATCTGTCGAGCAAGAACTCATCATCCGGAACTTTTTTTACAGGGCTACATGAAGAAAAGATAATTGCGATTAAAATAATTAATGATCCTAACCGATTTATATTTGATTTATATAATAACATGAAAAATTTCAACGCTTTATTTATATTTACATTCAATAATTTAGAATATTACACAATATAAAGAAACATGCTCAGCAAAAATAAAATTAAATTCATAAATTCCATTAAAAAAAAGAAATACAGAGAAATTCATCAATGCTTTTTTGCTGAAGGAGAAAAATTAGTTGATGAATTGCTAAATTCTAATGTTCAAATAATTGAAATTTTTGCAACTACAGACTGGATTAATAAAAATAAACAAGGACTTTATTTAAGACCTGAGTTAGATGTAACTGAAATTTCAGAAGATAACCTGAACAAAATAAGTTTATTAACGACCCCGAATAAAGTTTTTGCAATAGCAAAGCAGCCGGTATATGAATATAAAATCAAAGAAATCTGTACAGGGCTGAGTCTCTTTTTAGAAAACATAAACGATCCCGGTAATTTTGGAACAATTATTAGAATTGCCGACTGGTTTGGAATTAAAAATATATTTTGCTCAAAAGAGAGTGTTGATGTTTACAACCCAAAAGTTGTTCAAACTTCAATGGGTGCTATTTATAGAGTAAAAATTCATTATGTTGAATCTGATGAACTCCTTAGGGATTTAAGCAAACTTGAAAACTTTAATATCTATGGAACTTTTCTTGAGGGAAATAATATTTATCAGGAATCATTAGATAAAAATGGATTAATAATAATGGGAAGCGAATCACATGGTATTTCTAAAGAATTAGAACCATTAATTAACAAAAAACTTTTTATTCCTAATTATCCACCTAACGGAGAAACTTCCGAATCATTAAATATTTCTGTTGCCACTGCGATTGTGTGTTCGGAATTCAGGAGAAGGATGTTTTAAATATCATAAAATTTAAGAGTAATGCCAATTATTCATCATATTGCATTAAATAATGAATTGGAATACCCTGGTTATTTAAGCACAAACACTTAACAAACATTAGAATTACTCAAAATGCAGAGAAACCATAAACATTCGCGAATTCAGTTTATCAATTGAGTTTGCGTATTGCGGATAACTATCATGAGGATCTGAAGATACTACATTAAGCATGCCAACGGAATACTTTATTTCGGTTGAGAATTTAAAATACGCCAAATAAAAATCAACACCTACACCAATTTCGTAGTAAATATCAAAAGACTTTAATTTTATATATATTTCATCGTCATCATTGAATTCCTTATTCCTGGCCATATCATTTCTTACGTTTACACCTCCAATCACATATGGTCTTATATTGTTTATTCTTGTTGCTTTATATTTTAAAGTAAGTGGTAAATCAATATAAGTTGATTCGATTTCCATTTCTAAATCAACATTTTGGTCAGTATCATAAAATAATATTTTACGCTGACCTAATGCTATTCCAGGGAGAAATCTAAGATCTAAATTGTCGGTTAACCTTAAGTTAGATACAATTCCAACATGAAATCCGGGAACCAAATTATTTATTTCAGGAATTAAAATATCCGAATTATCTCCAATTGCAGAATACATAGTAGGAGTAAGCTTAAAATCCATTGTATTAAAACCTATTGTAAATCCGAAATGAATCTTTTTCTGATCAACATTCTGATAATTCAACATAATTTCCTTTTGTGCAGAAACTTTCAGCCAGACTATAAGAATTAAAGATATGGATAGTATTTTTTTCAAAATCTGTATTTTAGATATACAAAACGATAATTAATTTCATATATTATTCAAATAATATCTTTTATTTAACCGCACTATAAATACTTGCTATTCCAAAACTTAACGACCTAAAAGTGCAATCTTTAAAACCAACTTTTTCTAATTCCTTAATAAATAATTTTCTCTCAGGAAATTGATCAACAGATTCCGGTAAATAAGTGTATGCCGAATTATCCTTTGAAATAATATTTCCTATTAAAGGTAAAATTACTTTAAAATAAAAATTATAGATATGCTTAACAGGAAATGCTTTGGGCTTTGAAAATTCCAATATGACAACTTTGCCCCCTGTTTTTAAAGTACGGTGCATTTCTGCTAAACCTTTATTCAGGTTTTCAAAATTCCTGACTCCAAAAGCAACTATAATGCCATCAAAGAAATCGCTATTAAATTTCATGTTTTCAGAATCACCTTTTTGTAATTCTATAATATCATGACATCCTTTTCTCCTGATTTTTTCAATTCCAACATTTAACATTTCTTCCGAAATATCAATTCCTATTACTTTTTCAGGGTTAAGCTTTAAGGCCGCAATTGCAAGGTCGCCTGTACCGGAAGCAACATCAAGTATAACAGGATTAGGAGAAATATCTTTAAGACATTGAATGGCCTTTTTTCTCCAGATTTTATCAATCCCTAAAGAGAGAAAATGATTTAAGAAATCGTAATGTCGGGCAATATTATTAAACATTTGAGCTACCTGCTCCTTTTTACCCGACTTATTATCTTTATAAGGTGTTATCACAAATAAACAAATTAATCTTCTTTCAGGTACTTTTCAAGTGCATTATCGAATAGTTTTCTGATATCGCCTATAAAACCGTACGAGTTATCATCTATTCTTAATTCTGATTTTGTAACATGTCCTAAAGCCGAGAACGGAATTTTTTGTTCAATCATATAATCAATAAAATGATCTTCGTTCGAAGGTGAAACAGATACAACAACCCTGCTTTGAGATTCACCAAACAAGAATGCATCTTTCCTGATTTCGGCATCAGGTGTAACATCAAAACCAAAACATTTTACCATGGCAGATTCAACAAGTGTTACAAACAAACCTCCATCAGAAACATCATGTGCTGATAAAATCAGACTCTTTTTAATTAATCCTTTGATAGCCTCCTGAACATCATGTTCTTCTTCCAGATCGAAATAAGGAGCAGGTGATTCTTCAATATTATGAATATAGTTCAAGTATTCTGATGAATTAATATCATTCCTTGATTTACCAATTAAATAAATCATATCGCCTTTATTTTTAAAAGCAATACTCATCTGATCATTTTTATTTTCTATCAATCCAATCATTCCAATTGTTGGAGTTGGATTTACAGGTTCAATTTTTCCATCAATCTGCATTTGATTATAAAAACTAACATTACCGCCTGTAACCGGAGTATTGAATTTCTTACAAGCATGGCTCATCCCTTTTATAGTATGAACAAACTGCCAGTAAACTTCAGGATTATACGGATTTCCAAAATTCAGGCAATTAGTAATTGCTAAAGGAGTACCACCCGAGCAAACGATATTTCTTGCTGCCTCAGATACCGCAATTGAAGTACCTTTTTCGGGATCTGCTTTTACATAACGCGAATTACAATCAACAGTCATTGCTATTGCTTTGTTTGTTCCTTTAATATTATAGATACCGGCATCAGCGGGAAAATTAGTACTCATATTTCCTGTACCAACCATTGTATCATATTGTTCGATTACCCATTTTTTAGATGCAATATTCGGGCTTTGCAATAATTCAAGAGCTGTTTCTTTGTAATATTCGGGTTCTTTTACCGAATCGATATTAAATTTTTGATATTCTTTGTAGTAAGCAGGTTCTTTATACTCACGCTCGTAAACAGGAGCGCCTCCACCAAGAACTAAAGTAGATGCAGGAACCTCAGCAACAAGCTCATCGTGCATATAAAAGTATAATTTATCCTCTTTAATTACCTCACCAATAATTGCACAATTCAAATCCCATTTATCAAATATTTTTTCTACAATTTCTCCTTTTCCTTCTTCAACAACAACCAACATTCGTTCTTGTGATTCAGAAAGTAAAATTTCGAAAGGAACCATATCCTGCTGGCGTAATGGAACTTTATCGAGATTGATTTTCATTCCGTGAGCACCTTTTTCTGACATTTCAGAGGTTGAACAAATAATACCGGCAGCACCCATGTCCTGCATGCCAACGACAGCACCACTTTTATTCAATTCTAAAGTTGCTTCCAGTAAAAGTTTTTCCATAAACGGGTCGCCAACCTGAACTGATGGTAAATCGTCTGCAGAATTTTCTGTTAAATCAGCAGAAGCAAATGTTGCACCGTGAATACCGTCTTTACCTGTTGATGAACCAACTATATAAACAGGATTCCCTGCACCTAATGCAATAGCAGAAATAGTATCATTTTTATCCATTATACCTACCGACATTGCATTAATCAATGGGTTGGTATTATAACATTTATCAAATGCCAACTCTCCGCCTAAAACAGGTATGCCAAAAGCATTGCCATAATCGCCAATGCCTTTTACAGCTCCTTTTAAATGCCACTTTGTACGATCCAAACTGATATCACCAAAACGTAAAGAATTTAATTGTGCTACCGGACGAGCACCCATTGTAAAAATATCACGGTTTATTCCACCAACACCAGTTGCTGCTCCCTGATATGGCTCAACAGCCGAAGGATGATTATGTGATTCAATTTTAAATGCACAGGCTAATCCATCTCCAATATCAACTAATCCTGCATTTTCCTGCCCTGCTTCAACAAGCAATTGTTTTCCGGTACGTGGTAAAGTCTTTAACAAGCTAATTGAATTCTTATAGGAAGCATGTTCTGACCACATCACCGAATAAACACTTAACTCAGTAAAGTTAGGTGTACGTCCTAAATTCTCTTTTATTTTTTCAAATTCTTCAGGCAATAATCCCAGTTGCTCAGCAGTTTTAGCAGTAACTTCCATTTTTAAAAACTTTATAATGATTAATTTTGGTTAAAGACCTAGCAAATATAACTAGTCTTTACAAGAAAATTCCAAAATTCAAATAACAAATTCTAATTATATTTCAACATATAAACTACAATCCTATACATAGATTATATTATCTATGATATAAATAAATATTATTCCAGTTTTACTTAACCCGAATAATGCAGGTTAAAAATCTATTTTAACATGATGAAGTATTAAATCAGAAATATCTATTCCGGCATAGAACAATTTACCTGCTTTTTTTGAAAACACAGATGCAGAATACATTTTAGGTGAAACCCGGGTTTTATTAATCATAACATAATGTTGTAAGTTCTTATTTATCATATCGCCTGTTTCCGAGGCATAGTTAACTAAATAAGCAACTTTATCGCCCGTTTTGTCAAATGTCAGATTAGTTATTGCAAGCGGTTGTTTTCCCATATAATCAGAATTTTGATAATAAATTTCAAAATTTGGTGATATTTTCCGGGTATTTATCATTACAAACATACTGTCTTCATTTCCTGCTGCATAAGCAATATTATTACCATCAGGGCTAAATTTTATTTCTTCCGCGAAACGATCAAATTCTTTAGAAATTTTTCTTTTATTGATATATGCAGTCCATTTCTTTTTTGATTTAGCAATGTAGGCAATTTTATTACCTGCAGTATTAACTGTAATTGATTTAATTTCCGAAAAACCTTCAGATATTATTTCATCCCCTTTCATTACATACCAGTTACCCTGAATCTTAGCCTGATATATAACATCGTTGCCCGAGTCGCAAAAAACTATCTCATTTTTTACTGTTTTTAATACTTTCGTGTGTTTTATTTCTTTATATCCCCTGGTAATCTTTTTATCGTTCATCATTACAAACCACTCTTTTTTATCCTTTACTACATAAGCAACATTATTTGCGTCAGGTGATAAATACGGAATGCTGATATGACCGTCAAATTGGGGAGAAACTCTTTCTGCCTCGTTAAATAAAGCATGATTTGTTTGTTTGTCGAGCATATATTTTGCAGTATAAACAGCATTATACGAATTGTCAGGATTTTTTATAAAAACAATTGAGTTATTTTGAGCTCGCATTCCTCCTTTATTTAAACTTAAAGTTTTGTCAGCTTCTGAAATATTTATAGACTTGGCATTTTTCAAGCATTCAACTTTTACTTCTTTATTATTTATCATTACAAATTCATAGGCATTATCCCATGTAAATGAAGATTTTAACCTGTGCATAGTATTCATAATGTATATATATTTTTTATTATCAGGGCTTATATGAAGATCAGGTAAGTCTGTTGACTTAAGCAATTGCCAGCCGTTAAAATATGCATAAACGTTATTGTAAGTAGTTCCTGTTGTTTTCATTCCCAAATAAGCCAGGTTTTTCAGGTCGGGATCGAAAAAAGCATCTATTCTAAAATAAACAGGAACTATTTGTTTATTGTTCCTGAATAAATATACATTTCTTGTTGTGGTTGTGGATTTATAGCCCGAAATTTGTTCAAATTGTGATAGGCGGTAAGCTATATCTTTACCATCCTCACTAAAGGTAATTTTATAATAACTGTTAAAATAAGGGTCTATTTTATACTGCTGTAGTATTTGATAATTGATATTTTCCGGCAAAGTCTGCAAACTTTCTATTACTTTGTTTTCTTTTGGGAAAAAAATAAAATCTTTGTTGTCTAAGTTTATAAAAAAGTCTTTTTCAGCAAAAAATGCCCCGTTAACCAATATTTGGGCTGTAAACCTGCCAAGTTGCCAATTCCCTTTACCTGAAAATCCCCAGCACCTGTTTATATATGCGGTTGTCCAAACTGATTTAACATTAAATGTTGCTTCCGATCTGCCAAATTCCTCACCATTCAAATATTTCCAGATAAAAGATATTTTATATTTCTTATCAGCAATTTGATAATTCAGGTTTTTAATATTGAATTCGATATTTATATACTTTGCCTCAGGCTTAAAATAGTTGCTATATATCCTATTTTGTTTGCCGGGAACTTCATCCCCCGATTCAAAAAACAATATTTCATCTAACACAATTCCTAATGAATCATTTGCACTTATGTTTTTTTGTAATAAAAACAGCGAAATAATAAATATTAAGAATGATAAAAAAATTCTTTTTAAATATCCGGTTATCTGGTTTTTCGATTTCATTTTTTTAATTTTTGGGTTCATGTATATTAATAATATGTAAGGAAACTTAAAATCGTTACAAATTAAATTTTAATTTTTATATTTTTAGGATTTAATTTAAAAATCTGCAAATTTTATATATTTATGAACAGAATAGCATTAATAACCGGCGCTACATCAGGAATAGGAAGAGCAACAGCAGTAACTATGGCTCAAAACAACTTTGATGTTATTATTACAGGAAGAAGAAAAGAACTTCTGGAAGACCTTGAAAAAGAAATAAAATCAAAATCATCAGGAAAAGTACACATATTACATTTTGATGTAAGAAATAAAGATGAAGTTGAAAAAGCTATTGACAGTTTACCACAAGACTGGCAAAACATTGATGTATTGGTTAACAATGCAGGACTTGCTGTCGGATTAAATCATATTCATGAAGGTATTATTGACGACTGGGAACGAATGATCGATACCAATGTTAAGGGGTTACTTTATGTTACTCGAAAAGTAGCACCAAGAATGATTGAAAAAAAACACGGACATATTATAAATATCGGATCAACAGCTGGTAAAGAAGCATACGAAAAGGGAAATGTTTATTGCGGAACAAAACATGCTGTTGATGCTATTACCAAGGGAATGCGAATTGATATGCTAAAACATAAAATAAAGGTAACAGCAATTAATCCCGGAATGGTTGAAACGGAATTCTCCCTGGTTCGTTTTAAAGGCGACAAAGAAAAAGCCGATGTTTACAAAGGATTTACTCCCTTATATGGAAAAGATATTGCCGATGCAATTTTATACGTAGTAACACGCCCCGAACATGTTTGTATAAACGACATGATTATTACTGCCACTGCACAAGCAAATTCGATTTATAAAGTAACAGATTAGCATAGATGCGATGCAATGCATTGTGTCTCTACCTAAAACCGTGAAACATATCCAAAATGAATTTTGGCTGTTTGTATTTCGAATGGATTATCAAACTGCTTACCTAAGGCATAACTCAATGAAAATATTCCTGCTTTAGTTTCAAAATCAAGACCAATTCCGAATCCCCAGGGAAAATCTTCTGTAACATCTTGTAATACATTTTTGTAATAATAAGCACCATTCCAAAAAACATAGAAGGCAGAGTTTTGCTCGAATAAATATTTTATTTCTACACTCTGCAATGAGTAAATAGAAGCAAGAAATATACTTTCGTCGAATCCGCGTAATGAACCGGCTCCCCCAAAACGGTAAAGTTCATTTTCGAAAAAAACAACTTCTTTATCATTATCTGCAAATTGATCTAAATACCTGGTTGTATTCCCAAAATGAAAAACAAAATTCTTGTAAATCGGGAAATATATATCCAGATCAAGGCCTGCTTCAACCTCCAGTGTTTTATTGTCTGCATTCAGATTTAAGCTATCGATAATATTTTTTGCATCAATAATATTTTTAAAACCGGTACCGGCAAATAAATTCAATTCAACACCTTTTCGTGGATTATACCGGTAATCTAATTCAGACAAATTATACGAAGCCCCAAAAAGATTGGATTTAACATCAGCATAATTCATTGACGAACTTATATTTTCACCTTGCCTGCCGGCAGGCAGGTCATCACCAATTCGTACAGAACTCTTATAACGATAGTAGCCTTTGATATAATCATCATAACTTAAAAACAATCGTAAACCGACTCCTGCATTTAAAGATAAATATGTGGAATCTTTTTTATACAAGCCAAAATCAGAATCCAGTCCAAGGTTTGTTCTGAATAAGTATGGATACATGAATCCAACATCAAGCTTTTGTGTTGACGACTCCATTTTTTCCCAGTTCAGGAATATCTCCTCGCCCCTGCCAAACGAATTTACAAGACCCAAATTTAATTCCCCGGTGATTAACAGTTTTCCTGTTTCTTTATTATCCGGTAAAAACCCTATTATACCATTGAACATATTTGCCTTTTTGTTTTGCAGATAAAGATATAAGTCAACACTTTCATCTCTGAATTCAATTTCGGCAGGCTTTATTTCCGATAAAAACCTCAAATCATTTATCTTTTTATCTATCTCATTAATTATTTTTTGATTAAAAGGTATACCATGTTCAATTTGTAATGCTCTCTTTAAATAATTCGAGGATATTTTTGCTTCACCCTTTATAATAATACTATCTATCGAGTAAAAATCTCCTTTATTAACTACTAAAGTAGCCTTAAACACCGAATCGTCTATTTCAAAAGGATCTGTACTTACACTAACAAAAGGGTAACCTGAGTTTTCATAAAAAGACAATATCTCATTTTTAAGATTCTGAAACTCATTCAAATTAACAATATCAAATTTTTTCTTTTTTAGATTAAGCTCTTCCATTAATTCAAACTCCAGGCTTGAAAAATCCAACTTACTCCAATAATATTTATCTCCAATATGTAAATAAGTATTAATTAATGTTGTATCAAACTTAATACTATCAATACCAGCTGCAAGATAAGCATTCGAGTAAAAATCATTTAATAATAAGTCTAGTTGACTTATTATATAAATACTATCCCCCGATATATTTTTATATGATTTTAAAATATCTGACGGTATCTCCTTCCCGGAATAGAAAATAGTTTTATAAATAGCCGACTGACTATAAACTATATTATGTATTAATAAAAATACACCTACTAATAATATTAATTTAAAAAGTTTCAATTTAAAATATTGTAAAACAAATATAATTAGATAACTTGTAATTTACCGATTTAGTATAAAAATAGAACGCAGATGACACGGATGTAAACAACGCTGATTATCGCTGATTTGGGTTTAACTCAAAGCTTGAAATCTGAAACCAGCCACGGCTGGCAAGCCTGAAATTTGAAACTTGAACTACAAATATAAAACTCGGCAAACTGCCTACTGGTTCAAAAATCCCTGCTCTTCCAGAACCTTCAAAAACACTTTTGAAAAATGAAGGTTATCTGCTTTCTTGTATCGATTATCTGTAAATACCTGCGCTAATGTTTCTTTCTGGTTTTCTTCTAAAATAGCTTTCGTAGATTCTAAAGATTCTTTTTCGGCATAAATGCGATCGATATCTTCGCTCGAATAATCTTTATAAGTTTCGTAATGCACAACTCCCTCCAAAGGCAAACGATCTGTTAATCCCGGGTTTTCGTCAGCGTAACCAACAACAACAGTGGTAATTGGAATAACACCTTTTGGCAATTCCAGTATTTCAATAATTTTATCGGCAGTGTAAGTTGTTGTTCCCAGGTAACAAATTCCCATACCTTTATTTTCGGCAGCAATACAACAGTTTTGTGCAACAAGCATGGCATCAATAACCGCATTGGTAAACCAAAGGAAATTATCATATCCGGGTTCGGCATTACGTGCCTCGCACCATTTATTAAAACGATTAATATCGGCACAAAAAGTTAATAAAACAGGAGCCTGAGTAGCCATAGGCTGATTAAAATGTGTAGGTGCCAGTTTCTTTTTCATCTCCTCGTCGCGGGTAACAATTATGGAATATATTTGCATGTTACCGGTAGTTGATGCACGGGTTCCTGCTTCCAAAATTTCCTGCAAATCCTTTTCGGATATTGGTGTACTTTTATATTTACGTATCGATTTGTGATTTAATATTGTATCTAACATAATTATTATTGATTATTGATTAATTTATAATTCGTAATTCATAATTCATAATTATCTTAATTAATTTTTCTTGTCAACATAAATTCTTTCGTTCAATTTTTTCAATGCTTTCATGAAATCCTTCTCATTCAAAATTGTAAGCTGATATATCGCTATTTCTTTTAGTTTATGAAATCTACTTTGTTTATCTATCTCTACTTTTATCATTTCTGCATTTAAACTTTCAAGGTTTGACAAAACCGCTAATTCATTGATACTTGCAACATCTCTAATATTCAATCCTTTATCTGCAAATTCTTTATTTACTTCACGCCAATCTTTTGCAGTACAATTAACATAATGCAACGTTTAACAAATCAGCTTCTTCTGCATATACAATCCATTCTCTATCTTTTTCATAATTTTTTTCCGGCAATATATAATTTTTAACTGCATCTGTATGAATATGGTAGTTTGCTTTACTTATAATTCTTTTAAAGTTCCATTCAAGATTATATTGGTTTGTTTCAACTTCCTTTAATCGTTGATATTCTGTAATTAAATACAATTTAAAAGTTGGACTTATCCATGTTCCAAATTCAAAGGCAATGTCTTTATGGGCATAAGTTCCGCCATATCTACCTGCTTTCGAAAAAATTCCAATTGCATTTGTCTTTCCTGACCACTCTTTTACGCTGACTTTGAAACTATTTAGGCCAGATTAATTTCTAATTATGGCGAATTCGCCATAATTAAAATTGGGGTTATTTATTTTCTCCCAAACACTTAAAAACTCAAGCGTGTTTCTATTTCTCAACCAGTCAGTTATAAAAAAACTGGGCTCTAGTTTAAAATAACTATGCTAA
>JAUWQL010000202.1 GCA_030611105.1 Bacteroidales bacterium | reverse complement strand
CAAAGTTTATAATATAAATCAATATTATTAACATTAGTACTGGTCCATTCAATATTGAAATTAGTTTTTCCTGTTAAAATTGAACATGTTTCCGGTTGAGTTATAGTAATTACAGGTTCAGGTATATCAGTTTGAATATAAAATTTATCGGAAATATTATAAACAGTTTCTTCATCAGATTTAACTGCTTTTATCTGACAAGAATCATTTTCGATTGCCGGAACTGACCATGTATATGAATTATTTGTTTCGTCAACACTTGTTACTATTTCAATCCATTGTTATTCATCACAAAGTTTATAATATAAATCAATATTATTAACATTAGTACTGGTCCATTCAATATTGAAATTCGTATTTCCTGTTAAAATTGTTCCTTCTGCTGGTTGAATTAATGTAATTGCTGGATTTGGAGTTGAACCCTCAATAATATCGCTTAAACTTCTTGGAAATATTTGATAACCTTCACTATAAGGAGAAGATGAATCGTATTGGGAAATGCATCCGATTATGCTAATGGTATCAGACGGAATTTCAGTGCCATCAATATCAGTATCTCCATCAATTCTTACAGTTAAAGTATTTGTTCCATCAGTTAAAGTGTAATTTGCATTGCCGGTAAAAGTACCAGTCTCGGAGAATTTGACATTATTAATTCGTAAAAGTTTTCCTTCAAGTAATTCTGTTCCATTCCACTCTTGATTTAAAACACTATCTATTGGTACAATTTCCGGATTAGGGATATTCATATTTTTGTGCACTGTAACACTTGAAGATGCTGCATTATAAACCATTTCAGTAAGTCCATTGTAAAATCCAACATCTCCTGTTAATGTTATTGAATCACCTGATGATAGCAATGAAACAAAATCAGAACCATAAACAGCAATCCCGGCTTCATTATCTTGAATATATGCCGGGCCGGTAGTTCCCAGTTCATTCGACATGGTAACAATTCCGGAAATAGTTTTTGTTTGATTTAAATGAATTGGATTTCCATTAATGTCATTTTCCCGAAGGGGTAAAATACCATATTCTTCAATGGTATCATTATTTGGGATGTTAAGATTTATGTAGAAATCTGCAACCACAGGAAAATGGTCACTTGCTGACTCGGTATCATTTTCTTGCAATGAATATTTTGTAAGCGTATCTGAAGGTAAGGAATGAGTGTAAAGAACAAAACTGTTTTGTAAATCCATTACCGATCCGGAATATATAATATAATCTAATCTTCCTTTTGCGTAGCTTCCTGCTCCGGTACTATTGCCTTGTGTAAATGTCATTGGAAGATTAGTAACCTGTGGTTTTGAATCTTCGAATGAAGTTGTATCCCAATCGGGAATATAGTCTTCTCCATAAGTAGATTCATCATTAATATCACCATCTAAAAGCGTAATAAGTTGCAGAGTATCTCCAACGAAATTCATATCTCCTAAAACTACTATTGGCGTGCTATCTGCAAGGGTTATAGAGCCTGTTCCAGCTTTTGCATCTCGAATGAACTTAGCAATTGCATCAACTTCATTTTGTCTTGAAGCATCATTATCACAGCAGGGTGGATGCGCCGATATTAATAAAAGATTGGTATTATAATCAGGCCTTAAATCTAAAAGGAACGCTCCATTTCCAAACCCACCAACCGAATGTGTGCTTAATATATCGTATCTTGAAGCAACCCAGGTATCGGCATAATTAGAAGCTTTCCATTCTTTCCCGTCTGGTGAAGGCAATATTTCTTCTAGTCTGGTTGTCATATCGGTAGCGTTGTGATTATAAATTTCCTGAAATCCGATAATATCAGGTACAATAGCTTGGTACATCCTTTGGAAGGACGGTTTTTGAGGATCTTCAAAAAACCCATCGAATTCAACATTATGAGAAACAATACGAAGATGATCTCCTGATTTTTTATTTAAGGAATATTGTAATGGATCAAAAGTATTAGAGACAAAAATATATTCTGCTCCTCCAGAAGTAGCAGGATTTAAATCACCGGAATCCAAATCTTTTAATAAAATCTTGATAGTATTGCTTGTAAATACCGGATTGCTGTTTATTATGGCATTTCTATCAATCGAAAGTTCAAATATGTCTGACCAAACTGTTGGTGACGTAACCAAAAACAAATCAGATGCACCGATAGAATAACTACTACCTCCTAAATAAGCTGTCCCGCTTCTGGTTCCAAAAGTAAATTCAATTTCGGCACCAATACCATTTACTGATATTCCCGTTGCGGGATTATTATCAGCATCAATATATAAAGTTAAAGAATTACTGTTTTGAATAGAAATTGGGTTGTCTAATTCAAAATAGATGAATAAAAAATCATTATCATTAGCTGCTTTTAAGATATTGCTTTCCCCAATATTGGAATATGTATCCCAATCACTATATTCTTCATCGAGAATAATTCTTGTTGTTGTTTTTGAATTAATTTGAGAGTGGACTAATTGATTAAATAGCAAGATGCTAATCAGAACACCAAAAGTTAAAAATCTTTTCATCTTTATGGAGAATTTTATTAACGAGTAGAAATATGCAAATTAACCCTTTTTTAAAAAGAGTGCATAAAGGTACTGCTTTTTAGCTTGTATTTAGAAATTGATTTAGTGATGTCCAAAATGTTCGTTTATTTTTTCTCCTGCCAATATTTTAACAGGTAAAATGTTTTCTTTTGGAGGTAATGGACAAGTAGCAAATTCAGTAAATGCACACGGTGGATTTGTTGCTTTATTAAAATCAATAAAAGTCTTGCCATTTTTATCAGGTTTTTCAACTGATAAAAATCTTCCAGCACCATAGGTTTCTTCAGCGCTTGTTTCATCAGCAAAAATCAGAAATAATCCACTATTTACTCCATCTCCTAATGGCATCAAGGAATATTCTTTTTCTTCGATTTGAAACTTTAATAATCCATAACATTTTTCAAATTCTACATCACCAAGAACATTTGGTACTGCAATTTCTTTTGGAAAGTCAAAACGTTCGAATTTTGCTTCTATTCTCCAGTTTGGATCAATTGTGAAATAAGGGATTTCTGTAAATTGTTCGATTAATGGACTTCCCAAATCTCGTAATCGTATTCCATATCTTTCACCTCGTTTTATAATATGCCAACTGAAGGAGCCCATTTTAAATATGGTAGTATTATCTTCCATATCTGTATTAATATTATGTTCTATTGTCAAAGAACCATTAACATAAACAGAAACGTCCTCATTAACGGAAATACTGAGATTGCCTTTGTAAAGAATAATTGTTCCTATAAAATCGGGAGCTTTTTCAGGGAAAATAATATTATTAGCTTCGTTACTTCCAAAAGGGTTTTGTCCTTCTTTTAGCCAATATAATCCAACAAGATTTAACCAGCCATTTTCAGATTTTAATCTTTCAAGTCTTTCTTGTTGCCATTCCTGAACTGATTTTATGTAGTCTTTTTCATTAAATTTTTCAGTGTTCGATTGGCAGGAAAATAAACCTATAAAGATTAATAACAGAAAGATTCGGAAAGTAAACTTATGCATGTGAGTAAATTTAAAATTTTGTGTAAGATAACAGAATGTTCTCTTTTAACAAAATCAAATTAAAGAAGTATGATTATCCACAATTTTAACCAATCTCTAATCAAATATTTGTCATTATTCCTTTCAGTCATGAAGATAAACGTTCCTGCGAACTTCTCTCATAAGCGAAGCGAATAATGCAGGAACCGAGCTTTTGCGAGCTCAACGAAGTTAATCTAGTAATTCTAACTTAGATTTCGGATCACCTGCCTGACAACCAATGTCAATAAACAGATTCTGCATCAAGTGCGGAATGACAGGAGTTGTAAAAAGGCACTTCTACCTGTCATTCCTGCGAAAGCAGGAACTTTTCTCATGACCAAAGGGAATAATCTATTAAATTATTTAAACCTTAATTAATTGACATTGGCCTGACGGCAGTCAGGAGCCTGGAATGACAGGGGATGATTATATTGTTTATGTTTATAATAACCGAGATTTATTTAAAGTAGTTTAATAACCAAAATTCTTAAATCCTCATTGGTATTATTTTTACATCCTCGCATTTTTTCTGAAGTTACCTTAGTTACATCTGTGGCTTTTAGATTGTATTCTTCTCCTTCAATGGATAAAACTCCGCTTCCTTCAATTACAAAGAATAACACATCAAATGGATTTTTATGTTCTGCAAGATTTTCACCGGGTTTAAGTAATAAATGAACCAGTTCTATTTGTTTTTCTGAATGTAGTATATGTCCATCTAAATCAAATGGTACTTTTGGAGAATTTGTAAGATTTTGAATTTTCATAGAATTGTTTTTGTTATGAAAGTCAGGCAGTCCGTTTCAAATGGCTAGCCGTTTATTTCAACCATGTGATTTTTATATTTTAATTTATCATAGTAATAAAGAATGGTATCTTTTGGATACTTTATCAGCATTTTAGGACCTGAATATCTCATTACTTCGGTTATTTTATTTTTTTGATTTGTATTATAACAATGTAATTTACATTTAGAGCATACGGGTTTTTCTTCATCAAACGGACAGCTTAAAAGTCGTTTAAAAGCATAATCTTTCAGGTTTGAACAACTTTCACAAAGACCGAAACTTTGGTGATTATCCTGACAATATAGTGCAATCATCAACTCAACAATCCGTTTTTCTCTTTTTATCCTGTTAGACATAATTAGTGCGTGTCCATAAAGTCAAGTCTTGACTATTTCTGTAAAAGACTTACTTTATAGACGGACTCTACTTAGCAAAAAAAGCAAAAATATAAAAATTATAAAAGCTTTGTTGGCCCGTCCGGTCTTGGAACTTTTGTAACAAGTATTCTAAGAATTTTGTTACTTTTATTATACCAGCAGTGTGGAATTTTAGCAGGACTGTCAATTAATGTGTCTTTTGTCAATGCCTGAAATAAGTTGACCACTTTTAAGAACAAATTTAAACTTAAAAAGTGGGAAAATGGTAAGAAGAGAACAATTAAAAATGAGCACGTCAGAAAGACGTCGCAGAAAATTCAGTGACAGTTTCAAAATTCAA
>JAUWQL010000209.1 GCA_030611105.1 Bacteroidales bacterium | reverse complement strand
TTGCTCCTCAGCAGAGCCAATCTCCGTTTCACTTTACAGATGTAAAGGTATGAATTGAAGTATTAATTATTAAATAGAGTTATTAACAATGAAACTTAAAAACTAAACTAAGTGACAACCATATTCATGAATGGTCAAACCATAAACCATAAACCATAAACCATAAACCATAAACCATAAACCATAAACCATAAACCATAAACCATAAACCTCAATACATGAATCAACTATATAAATATAAACAGATGATGAGATTAGTAGCAGTCTTATTTTTTATAACAAATGTGGCTTTAGCACAGCAAAATGTTCGGTTAGAAGATTGTTATGAAAGTATGTTGGTTAATTATCCTTTGGCAAGCCAACATGATATTTATGCACAGTCAAGTGAGCTTAATACAAAAAATTTGAAAGCAGGATGGTTGCCGAATGCCGAATTTAATGCACAGGCTACATATCAGTCTGATGTTTTTGCACTTGAGATTGATTTGCCTATTTCGATTGATTTACCTGAAGTGCCTAAAGATCAATATAAAACCACTGTCGATATTAATCAGTTGATTTATGATTGGGGAAGAATAAAATCTGCAAAGCAATTAGAAAATACCAATCTTAAAGTAAATCAGCAGAATACACAAGTTGAACTTAATAAAATTAAAGAACAGATTAATAAATTTTATTTTGCTATTTTAATTCTTCAACGTAACGATGAATTGCTTAATGTAATGCTTAATGATTTGGAATCCAAAGAAAAAACTGTTGAATCAGGTGTTAAAAACGGAGTGTTGCTGAGTTCTGATTTAAGTGTTATAAAAGCTGAAAAAATCAAAGTTCGACAGAGTATTACTGAGATAAAAAATCAAATATTTGCAGCAATTGATGTATTAGCGGAAATTACGGGTATGGATATAGATTATGAGTCAGGGTTTGAGATTCCTGAATATGATATAGATAATTCGGAAAGTTTAAGCAGGCCGGAATTACTATTATTTGATTATCAAAGAGAAAAGCTTGATGCTACATCAAAAATTATTTCAAAACAGAACAAACCAACCGTATTTGCATTTACCCAATTAGGTTATGGAAAACCGGGTTTAAATATGACTAGTGAACAGTTTGATTCATATTATTATGTTGGATTTGGATTGAACTGGAAATTTTGGGATTGGAATAAAACTAACAGAGAAAAACAAATCATTTTATTAAATAAAGATTTGATTTCTACACAAGAAAGTACTTTTAATAAACAAATAAATGTTGCATTAAAAAATGAAAGTGCAAAAATTAAGATATATCAGGATGCAATTGAATCTGATTTGGAGATTATTAAATTGCGTGAAGAAGTAACAGAAAGTGCTCGTTCAAAACTCGACAATGGAGTAATTACATCAACAGATTATATAACTGAGTTAAGTAAGGAAACACAGGCAAAAATTAATTACGAAACAAATAAAATTCAGTTAGTTCAGTCGAAAGTAAATTACTTATATATAAAAGGAGATATTTAAGATTAAAGTAAAAAGATTAAAGTAAAAAGTAAAAAGTTATAAAGGAACAAGAAATCTAAAACTTGAAGTTAGAAATTTGAAACAAGAAAGATTATGAAAACAAAATATTTATTATTGTTATTAGCAGTACTTATTGTTGCATGTAATGGAAATGATAATGGCTCAGATGCATACGGAAATTTCGAAGCAAAGGAAGTTATTGTAAGTGCCGAAGCACAGGGCAAAATTATTGAGTTTAATATTGAAGAAGGAGAAAAATTGATAAAAGGTCAGTTCCTTGGTTTTATCGATACTGTGCCTCAGTCAATTCAAAGAGAACAGTTATTGGCTCAAAAGTATGCAATAGCTTCAAAAATAACTAATGTAAGAGCTCAAATTAATGTTAAGGAAGAACAAAAAACAATTCTTAAAACGGAGAAGAACAGAATAGAACAATTATATAAAGATAATGCAGCAACCAAACAACAGTACGATGATATAAAAGGAAAGTTTGATGTTCTGGGAAAACAAATTATTGCTACGGAAACTCAGATTTTATCAATAGTAAAAGAAATGGAAGTTGTTGATAAACAGGTAAAGTTAATGGATGAGCAAATCCGAAGAGCAAAGATTGTTAATCCGATTGATGGAATAGTTTTGGAAAAATATCTCGAAGAAAATGAGATTGCAATTATCGGAAAAGCACTATATAAAATTGCACGATTAGACGAAATTGAATTGCGGGTTTATATTAGTGGTGCTCAATTACCTGATATAAAAATTGGACAGAAAGTAAAAGTTTATATCGATAAGGATGCAGAATCAAACCAGGAGTACAATGGCGAAGTGTTTTGGATATCAGATCAGGCAGAGTTTACTCCCAAAATAATACAAACAAAAGAAGAACGTGTAAATATGGTTTATGCTGTAAAAATAAGAATTAAAAATGATGGCAAATTGAAAATAGGAATGCCTGGGGAAGTTAAATTCTAGTTTAGAGTTTACCTGCCTTAGGCAGGTTTAAAGTTCAAAGTTCTGAGTTTATAAATGTGTATTTGTGTTAAACTTTGCGTCTTAGTGGTGAAATGAGAAAATGAGAAAGGCAGTAGGCCGTCAAATAATAATAGCTAAAAGCCAATAGCCAATATAATGAAAGAAATAGCAGTAGAAGTTCAAAATTTAAAGAAATCATACGAAAAAGTGGAAGCCATAAAAGGTGTAAGCTTTTCAGTTTCCAAAGGAGAATTGTTTGGTTTGATTGGTCCTGATGGTGCCGGTAAAACAAGTATTTTAAGAATTATTACAACACTATTGTTTCCAACAGATGGAAAAGTAACTGTATTAGATTTGGATGTTGTTAAGGATTACAAAAAAATCAGAACTAATATTGGATATATGCCACAACGATTTTCCTTGTATCAGGATTTATCGGTTGAAGAAAACCTAACTTTTTTTGCTCGGATTTTTGGAACTACTATCGAAGAAAATTATGATTTGATTAAAGATATTTACAGTCATATTGAGCCTTTTAAGGATCGTTTAGCAGGGAAGCTTTCCGGAGGAATGAAGCAAAAGCTGGCTCTTTCATGTGCTTTAATTCATAGTCCCGATATATTAATATTAGATGAACCAACAACAGGTGTTGATGCTGTTTCCAGAAAAGAATTTTGGGAAATGCTTATCCGTTTAAAAGAAAAGGGTATTACAATTCTGGTTTCAACTCCATATATGGATGAAGCGAATTTATGCGATCGCGTGGCACTGATTCAAAACGGGGATATCATGTCCATTGACACTCCGAAAAAAATTATTGGCGATTTTGGGCGTAAGCTTTGGGCTATAAAATCAAACAATATTTATAAATTAATTAATGATTTAAGAAGACTTGATTTTATAGATACAGTTTTCCCTTTTGGCGAGTTTCTGCATGTAACTTCAACTGAGAAAGAACTCAACATAATAGAGTTGAAATCAGTATTACATGAGAAAAAACATACAAATGTGGAAATTCAGGAAATAGAAGCTAATATCGAAGATTGTTTTATGCAATTAATGAACAGTTAAGGCTTAAACTTAGAGCTTGAAATCTGAAATTTGAAACTTGAAATTAGAAACATAAATGCTAAAACATACAGACAACATAATAGAAGTTAAAGATCTGGTAAAAAAGTTCGGAAGTTTTGTTGCTAACGATCATCTAACTTTTAATGTTAAAAAGGGAGAGATATTTGGATTTCTGGGAGCGAACGGGGCAGGGAAAACAACTGCATTAAGAATACTATCAGGTTTATCTTACCCAACATCAGGTGAGGTAAAAGTTGCAGGATTTGATGTTTATAAAGAAGGTGAAAAAGTAAAGAAAAACATTGGTTATATGAGCCAGAAATTTTCGCTATACGAAGACCTTACAGTTCGTGAGAATATTCGATTTTATGGTGGCATTTATGGTTTATCGAACAAATACATTAAAGAAAAAACGGAATCCCTGCTTGAACGCCTGAAAATGAAAGATATTCAAAATTCATTAATAAAATCATTACCATTAGGCTGGAAGCAAAAAATTGCATTTTCGGTGGCCATTTTCCACAATCCTAAAATTGTATTTCTTGATGAACCTACAGGAGGTGTTGATCCAATCACCCGACGTGATTTTTGGGAAATGATTTACGAAGCATCTGATTTGGGAATTACGGTATTTGTTACAACGCATTACATGGACGAAGCAGAATATTGTGACAGGGTTTCTATTATGGATCAGGGCAGGATAGAAGGACTCGATACTCCGGGAGAATTAAAAAAACAATTTAATGCAAAAAATATGGACGAAGTATTTATAAAAATAGCGCGTTAGTTCCAAGTTCATAGTTCATAGTTCATAGTTCAAAAGTTTAAACTTGTCAATGCCTGAAATAAGTTGACCACTTTTAAGAACAAATTTAAACTTAAAAAGTGGGAAAATGGTAAGAAGAGAACAATTAAAAATGAGCACGTCAGAAAGACGTCGCAGAAAATTCAGTGACAGTTTCAAAATTCAA
>JAUWQL010000011.1 GCA_030611105.1 Bacteroidales bacterium | reverse complement strand
GGCAGGCGCTAAGCACCTAAAGTGTAATTATTTTAGTTTATTAATTGGGTCTATTATTAAAATTTTCTAAAGTTTTATTTAATATTCTACACTAACAATTAATCTTCATAAATTAAGATTATAGATTTCGTTGATTCCAATTCAATATTTAAAAAGCCGTTTACAGAAACATAAATATTTTCACTATTTAAAGCATCCTTATAACTACCGTCGTTACTTACCGGAATATGTAATAATTTTACACTTTCAGATTTATTAAAAGCTACTACTATTTCATTCGATTCGTATTTACGATTGTATGCAAGTGTGTTATTCTCGTCATCAACCAAGCTAAAAACAATATCTCCATGAACTAATGCAGGATTGGTTTTTCTTATATTAATCAAATTCTTGTAAAAATTAAGTAAAATAGTATCCTGCTCCACTTTATCGGTTTTTCTTTCTTTGTTAAAAGGATGAGCCGTTTCATCTTCGTAGTTAATATCAGTCCACACCATTGGTTTTCTTGTGCAAGGATCGTCAGAACCCCACATTCCAATTTCATCACCATACCAAATATGTGGTGCACCGATAAAAGTATATTGATGTATTAACAACATTTCTTGTACAGTGCGTGTTTTCGTATCCGGTTTATCAATTTTATAATTTTCATTATCCCAGGGTTTTGCCTTATACTTATACCTGCCGTTATTGTATAATGATGTAGAAATTCGCGGCGCATCATGGCTGGCTGTTAAGTTCATCATTGCTTGTAAATGATCAATACTAATATCTTCGAACTCTTCTTTTAAAGATGAAACAAATTCACTGGGTTTCAAAGGTTCAGGTGCATCGGCGAAGAAATGCCTCGCGGGCCTGTACCAATGGTAATGCATTACCGCATCGAACATGTCGCCTTCTAAATAGTAATGTGGTAACATTAATTCGTCAGGCCATTTTTTCCACCAAATTTCACCAAGCAAATACGCTTGTGGATTTATTTCTTTAACAACAGTTCTATATTCTTGCCAGAATCCTGTTGGAATTTTTTCTGCCACATCAAGCCTGTATCCATCGACTCCATCAGAAGGGTCTCCATCATTATCAGGGTCGAGCCAGCGTTTTGTAACATTAAAAATATGCTGTTTGGCTTCTTCGCTATGTAAATTACCTTTTAAAGGAACATCATCATGCCCCCCTATTATGTCCTTTTTCATTTCAGGCATAATTTGTACACCTGCCCAACCATTATATGCAAATTCATTTTCTTCAGTAGCAGGGTCATCAAAACTTTCAATTTCGTACCAATCTGCAAATTCAGAATTTTTACCTTTTTCTTTAATATCATTAAATGCCCAAAAATCACTACCTGTATGGTTCCATGAATAATCCATTATTACTTTTATGCCTCGTTCGTGACATTTTTTAATAAGATCAAGAAATAATTTATCGGCATTAGTCCATTTCCATGTACTTGGATCGGCAGGGTTCTCACTATTAATTATTTCGATATCTTCTTGTGGGTTGGGTCCAAAATTTCTGTCAATATGCCTCCAATTTCTTGGATCGTACTTGTGTAAAGAAGGAGAATCATTAAGTGGATTAAAATATATAGCATTAATACCAAGAGACTGCAAATAATCAAGCTTATCGATAACTCCCTGCAAATCGCCGCCATATCGCCTGAGTTGTAAATTATCCCATTTATTTGGAAGAGGTGATTTACTGAAATAATCATCGGGTTTATACCAATCGCTTCCCCATGCTGTTATACTCCAGTTCCCGGGAATACTATCAGGGTATGTGCCAATTATATCGCCAGCAGTTGGGTCGTTTGATGTATCACCATTTCTAAATCGTTCAACAAATATTTGATACCAGATTGCTTCTTTGCTCCATTCAGGGACATAGCTGATTCCACTATTATCACTAATTTTATGCTCATCTTTGCTTTTTTGATTACAAGAAAATGTAATACTTACAAAAAACAGAATAAATAAAACTAATTTTGTTTTCATAGCTTCTAATCTAAATAAACTTGATTTATCATAAAATTTCTACTTGAGATTATAGTGTTAGCTTAATAGCATCGCTATTGAATATTTAAGAAAGTTACCGTAAGGCTATAAAATATAGCCTTACGGTAAAAATAATTTAGTTTTGAGTTATTGTTGCGACATTGGTCATGGTATTCAAAGTAATTGTGTAATTACCTGCTGTTGATATCGAGATATTTGCACCGTCTTGTGTAAGTGCATTAATATCACCACCAAGATTAACCGTCAAAGCATCATTGGCTCTAAATTTAAATTCTCCGACTGTCAAATCAAGAATTACAGTAAATACATTATTAACATTATCCCAAGTCATATCTGTATCATCTGACCAACCGCCCGGAGTTGCATCACCGATAAGACCCCATCTGTATGCAGAATAAGTATAATTATTCGGATTGCTCAAATCAAGGGTAAAGTCATAATCTGCTACTACCGTTACAGGTATGTTACTACCCCCTGCATCTAATGTTTCATCTCCTGCAGAACTTCCATAGTTATATCCCCAATCATTATTTGCTCTGAATTTAAATTCATCGGCAGTCATATGAACAGTACCTCTCCATGTTCTTGAAGCAGGATCATAAGTCAAAGCGGTTTCACTATCCCAACCACCAGGAGTTGCACCTCCAATAACACCCCAAACTGTTGCTACAGCAGTGTAAGTATATGGACTTCCTGAAATATCTACATTCATTTTATAGTAGCCTGCGTCAGATAAGATAAGATTTCCTCCATCGGGGTCTAATTCACCAGCGTTGGCACCTGCTCCATAATTCGGTCCATCCCAATTATTTTGTGTAGCAAATTTAAATTCGTTGTTTGCATTAGCCATATAAATATACCCTTCCAATGATGTCGGATTTACCTGTGTACTAATTACTTGCGGAGATGCTCCCGGATCCCAATCTGCATATGAACCTCCCGGGTAACTTGCAGAAACATAACCACCCGGAACATTCCAGGTAATAATATTTGCAACAGTTTGGAACATAATATTATCACCATAAGAAGTTCCTTCACTGTTTGTAGCATAAGCTCTGGCATAATATGTCTCACCTTCAGATAAACCGGTTAAATCAGCGCTGAAAGAACCAAGTCCTGTTCCAGCTGCAAGATTGTCGTCTGAAATAGTCGGATTTTCAATGGTACTCCAACAAATACCTCTTTCTGTAATATCTGCTCCACTGTTATATATGGCGTTACCATAAACTGTAGCAGTAGTTGTAGTTACATTAATTACACTATCGGTTGTCACAACAGCTAAACCGGCTAGTGTAGTAAATTGTTTTTCATCACTGTAAGTAATACCTATTTCATTAATAGCATAAGCACGAACAAAATAAGTAGTTCCTCCTAACAATCCGGTAATTTCATCTGTAAAATCTCCTTCACCTATACCGTTAACAGTAGTATCGTTTTCTATTGTAGGATTTTGTTCAGTACCCCAGCAAAAACCTTTTGCGGTAACAGCAGCTTTACCGTCGTTAGTAACAGAGGCTGCAACGCTTGCTGAAATATCCGTAATATTGGTAATATCACCAATTGTCAATGCAGGCACATTAGCCAAAGTAGTAAAAGTAGTGTCTTTACCGTAATAAACAGTACCACTTACATCTTTTGTATATGCACGTACATGATAAGTAGTTAAATACTCCAATCCGGTAATTGTGGCAGTGTATTTTGCTTTTTCAACCGTATCCACTTTAACAGTATTGGCATCAACTGTCGGGTCATTTTCTGTTCCCCATGCAACACCGTGTTCGATAAATCCATCGCCTTCGGCTACAACAAATCCGCTAACTATTGCCGATGTTGAAGTAATATCAGTAATCCCCCAGGTTACTACTTGTGGGTCTAATTTTATCATATCATCTTTTTCGCAAGCTGCAAAAAATATTAATGTAGCTGCAAAAAATGATAATACTTTCCACGAAATTATATTTTTCATTTTTGTTTGATTTTAAATTAATAATATTATTGCTCTGTTTTTAAATAAAACAGAGCAATTCTTAATTTAGTTTTTAGTAACAATATAAGTTTTTGAGTTTGTATCCAATGTAATTGTATAATTACCATCTGCAGCAAGAGCAATGTTATCACCACCTGCATCTAGGCTACCATCAGCACCAGTGTCTCCATAATTAAGATCCCAGCCATCATTCGCCCTAAATTTGAAATCTCCGGCAACAAAATCACCAGTAACCTCCCACGTTTGCCTTTGTCCGTTATATGTCATATCTACATCTACACTCCAGTCATATGGTGGAATTGAACCTCCAATAATACCCCAATAATCTGTTGCTGTAATGCTATAAGTTAAATTACCCAAATCAGCATTAATTATATACGCACCTGCAGTAACAATAAAATTTGGACCATTTTGTTCGAGAATACCACCAGAACCCCCATAGTTTAAATCCCAATTCTGTTCAACAGTAATTTTAAATTCTGCATCATCAGTAAAATGCATAATATTTTCATACACATCATTAAACTCGTAGGAGTATAGCAAACCAACATCTGCACCATCAGGTGCCCATCCTTGATAACTTCCTGGCAGATATACTACCGGATAGTCAATTAAAGTTTCGTATGGAGTAACTGTATAATCAACACTAGCAGAAAAAGCACTATCCGAATTTTGGCTAACCATTGCAAAAACACGACATTTTATTGTTGCTTCTTCATTTATAATTAGTTCATTAGCTAATAGAATAGCATTAATATCACCTACCTTTGCTGACCCGCTTAAATCTTGTGTTGTAAAAAGTAATGCAGCTCCGGCAAAATCATCTGTTAAGGCAATTTGTAAACCATATGTTATCGAAGCCTGATAACCAAAATCACTAGCAGTCCATGAAAACTCTATCATTTCGTCAGCATCATCCTTAATAAACGCCATACCATTTGGAGATGCTGGAGTTTGAAGTATTGGAACAGTGGGTTCTCCACTTATATATACCTTATCCTCATCTTTTTCGCATGCAATAAAGGAAAAAAGAATAAGCGCAAATGCTAATATTATATTGTATTTTTTCATTTTTTAATATTTTAAATTATAAAATATATTTAAACTTTTCCAAAGCTTTAAGCTTTGGAAAAGTAAATATTAATAACCTGTATTTTGTACAAGATTTGGATTAGCATTCAAATCATTTGAAGGAATAGGATATAAATCCCTATATGATTCAGTAGCTGTACCAGTCTGTGTATTACCTTTCCATTCCCAAACATAATCGCCACCGGTAAATTTACCAAATCTAATTAAATCAGTTCTTCTATGACCTTCCCAGTATAATTCCCGGGCGCGTTCTTCAAGGATAAAATCTAAAGTTAGTTCGGAATTATTAATGTTACCCGAATTATCGCCATAAGCTCTTTGTCTTAAAGCATTAACATATCCAAGTCCCGTACCGGCATCTCCCCCTGTACCACCTTTTAACACAGCTTCGGCATACATTAAATAAGCATCGGCTAAACGGAAAACAGGAAAATCGGTGCTTACAAAAGTAGGATGAACATTTGGGGCTTCACCACCTGTTGAAGTAATATTTTTAAATTTAGTAACACCAATACCATGTGTAAAAGTACCCACATTTGTTATATCCCAATCCCATTTTGGATATTTTATAGTACCATCTATTTTTACTTCTTGAGGACAGAAAAAGAATTCTGCTCTGGCATCCCCTTCATTATCATAAACCAAATTTGTATCAACAACTGTAAAGTTGGTTTCGTCTATACCAAACAAAGCTGTAAAATCCTGTATAGTACGAATACCACCCCAGCCGCCATCAATACCATTAAGCGGCATACCACCACCATTTGATGCATGAAGTATAAAAGTCATACCTCCATATTGCTGGGTATTTTGCCCGTCAAAACAAATCGGGTAAATAATCTCCGGACTGTTATTGTTATCGGCGCAGAAAACACTCTGGTAATTTGGATCAATTGAATAACCGACACCAATTACTTTTATTATTTGAGTTAAAACATCAGTATATCTTCCTGTTCCGGTATAAACTTCTGCGTTCATATATAATTTTGCAAGAAGCATCCATGCGGCAGCCTGGTCAGCTCTTCCATATTCAAATCCGGGAGCTCCTAATTCGCTATCAATAGCTATAAGTTCTGATTCAATATACTCAAATAAATCAGCCCTGTTAATTTGTTCAGGAAAGAATGCACCAGGCTCATCATCTTCTGTAACAAAAGGAACATTGCCAAACATATCAATAGCATGATAGTATGAAAAAGCTCTTAAAAAGCGTGCTTCCGCCTTGAAATTTTTCAAATCCTCAAGAAATGTTCCGGAAGCGCTTCCCATTTTTGCATCAACATTTCTAATGAATTCATTACTTATCGTTATAGAATAAAAAATTCTTGAATATAAGGCTGCAATGAATACATCGTTAGGAGCCCATGTGTGCCAGTGAAAATTTTTAATTGTGGCATCATCCCATGCAATAATGGCTTCGTCAGTAGATAATTCCTGTAGCCCCCATAATTGACGTAAATAATTACCAAAACCTTCATCGATACCGCTAATATCGGCATCGCCACCACCACCACCAGCCTGTCCACTTAGGGCATAACTTGCATAAATTTTGGCCAAAACTTGTTTGTAGGCAGCGTCATCTTTAAAAAGATTGTTTGGTGTAGAAACATTTGGATCTATTGGCTCTACATCCAAATCTTTTATGCACGATGATAAAAACAACACCGTAAATAAAAGTAACAGATATGATATTTTATTTTTTTTCATTTTTATACTTTTTTACGAATTAATATTAAAAATTAAGATTTAATCCTAATACAAATGTTCTTGGCCTTGGAAAAATATTGTTATCAATTCCTCCGTCCACTTCAGGATCTAAACCAGAATATTTTGTAATAACAAAAGCATTTTGAACGGTAAAGCTTACACGCCCATCTAGTTTCTCCGTGAATAATTTATCAAAACTATATCCTAAGCTTATGTTATCCATACGAAAGAAAGATGCGTTTTCCAAATAAAAATCAGACCAGAATTGAGCTGTTGTAAATTCTGTTTTTTCAACATCAGTCAAAATGTTACTTACATAACCAGACTGATTATAAACATTTTGATACAATGCCATGTGTGAAGCATTATTGTTGTACACATAATTGCCAATATTAAATCTTCCTGAGAATGAAAAATCAAAATCCTTATAGTTAAATCTTGAAGATAATCCAATTAAATATTCAGGAGCAGGGCTTTGAAGATAGTATTTATTTAAGTTGTTCCCTGCTACGTTTCCTCCATCACCTGTTTTATCAACATATAAACCTTCTATTGGCATTCCGTCTGCATCATAAACTTGCCGGAAAAGGAAGAATGTGTTAGCGCCATAAGTTACGGCATTAATTTGTACATGATTACCAACTCCGCCAGATATTCCTCCAACATCGTAACCTGTATAATCAGGATCATCAACTAAAGTTAATTTAGTAATCTCATTTACATTGTAAGTAAAATTAGTAGATATTTCCCAGCTCATATCAGCTTTAGATATTGGCCTTAAAGTTAAAGCAGCTTCAAAACCCGTGTTTTCTAATGAACCAACATTTGTAACTAAAAAGTTTGAAAAGTTTGTTCCGGCAGCAACAGGTACTTCGTTTATTAAGTTATCTGTAACTCGTTTATAATAATCAAACGATCCTATAATTCTGTTATTAAATAATCCAAAATCAAGGCCTATATTCTGGGTAGTAGTTTCTTCCCATTTAATGTTTGCATCGTAAGCATCAGGGCGTTGAGTAGGATAAAAAGTATCTCCCATTTGATAATACGCTCCTTGTTGACTAATTGTATATGCAGGAATATAAGGGTATAAACCACCCGGAATATCTTGCTGGCCTGTTATACCATATCCTATACGAAGTTTCAGGTCGCTAATAACATCAAGGTTTGCCAGGAATCCTTCCTCTTTAATTTTCCATGCAAAAGCAAATGCAGGAAAAAGTCCCCAACGATTATCTTCGGAAAAACGAGAAGAACCATCATAACGTACTGTAGCTGTAAGAAGATATCTGTCTTTAAAAGAATAATTCATCCTGCCAAAAAAAGACACCATATAATATTCATTTTTATAACTTGTGGTATCTGAATTTACATAAACACCATCAGTAAGATCCCACGGACGATTAGCATTATCACCCTCACGGTAATAATGTTGCCATGAATAACCTCCGGTTATATCAACTTTACTTTCAATTGAGCTAATATCTTTATTGTAGTTCAAATATAAGTCAAGAAGACTGTTTTTCCCTATTTGAGAATAACTGGTAACATTTCTTTCCGGTTCTCTTTCACTCCACGAAGCTCTGGGGTCATTGTTATTATCTCCATCACTTGAAAAATAATCATAAGCCGTTTTTAAAGTTGCTTTTAACTCGGGCAAAGCAGGATATATATACTCAACTTGTGCATTTCCAATGTATCGTTGCACTTTTGAAGTGTTATCTTTATATTCTAATAAAGCAACAGGGTTATGAGTAGCAATATTGTTTGGATCACCGTCCAAAGGATCACCGGAACTAAGTTCTGTCCATGCAGTATATCCGCCATACCTGGTATTACCATTAGTAATAGGCTGAGTCGGGTCAAACTGAATAGCTGCACCTATTGCGCCTGTGTTAGAAAAATCATTGTTAGTAAACATCCCTTTACCATTCAGGTTAATTTTAAGAGCATCGTCTAATAACGAAGGATTAACAGAAATATCCACAGTAGTTCTTTCCATACTTGAATATTTCAATATACCATTTTCACGAGTATTACCAAAAGAAACCCTGAAAGGTATATCCTTTGGACTACCACTTACACTTACATTATGGTTTTGAGAAAAAGAATTCTGGTATATTTCTTTTTGCCAGTCAGTATTAGCAGTACCAAGTCTATCAAGAGCTACATCAGTTAAACCATGATTATCAACTCTATCCTGAATCAAAGATCTAAACTCATCGCCACTATATACATCCATATATTCTACAGGAACTCCCAGAGATACGCTACCATTATAACTAGCCCTAATTTCACCTTTCTTACCTTTTTTAGTAGTAATAATAATAACACCATTCGATGCCCTTGAACCATAAATTGCAGTAGCAGAAGCATCTTTTAGAACTGTAAATGATTCAATGTCGTTTGGATTTACAAATGATAACGGGTTAGCCATTCCAGCGATACCCGAATTATCCATTGGGATTCCGTCAATTACAATCAGAGGATCATTACTTGCACGTAGTGAAGAACCACCTCTAATTCTAATTGTAGGTCCACTTCCGGGTGCACCACCCTGTGAAGTTATTACAACACCGGCAGCTTTACCGACAAGTAAGTCTTGTGCCGAAGTTATTGCACCTTTATTAAAATCATCAGCGCCAATTGTAATTACAGAGCCAGTCGCATCTTCTTTTTTAACAGTACCATACCCAATTACAATAATTTCATCCAACAGCTCTGTATGTTGTTGCAATTGAATGTTTATAAGCGTTTGGGTTCCAACCACAATTTCCTGTGGAGCATATCCAACGTAAGAAAATACAAGAATTGCATCTTTGGGAACTGTTATTTCATAGTTCCCGTCAATATTGGTAATTGCACCAATTCCTGAATTTTTTTCCAAAATAGTAACTCCCGGTAATGCAATGCCTTCTTCGGCATCTGTAACATTACCCGTTACCTTTAATTGTGCTAACAAAATTCCCGGAATAAGAATTTGAAAGAAAATTAAAATTAATGTTAAACGAATTTTTTTCATCATACAATTATATTTTATTAGGGTTAAATTTTTATATCATAAAGATATGGAAATACGGATCAAAAATCAACTACAACAATGTCAATATCAAAGTTTTATATGCAGGACAAAACCCCGTGGAGGTTATTTCAAACGTTTGCGAAAAGAGTTTAAACAAGGATATATTTTCTTAATATTTTTTATTTACCTAGACTTTTTCTTAAAATATCATTAAATTGTTTGAGAATTGAAATAGTTTTCCTTTCTTCATAACAAAAATTTAATATTAAAGTTTAAAATGAGGGGACATCAGGTTACAATAAAAGATATTGCTAAAATATTGCATATTTCTCCTTCCACGGTTTCCAGGGCACTGAAGGATCATCCTGATATTAACCCCCAAACAAAAAAAAATGTTCAGGATTTAGCCAAAAAACTTAAGTATAAACCCAACCAGGTTGCCCTTAATCTTTTACAAAAAGAAAGTAAGCTTATCGGTGTAATTGTACCGGAAATAATCCATTACTTTTTTTCGACTATTATTAGCGGGATAGAAAAAATTGCTAATGAATCAGGATATCATATTATTATTGCACAATCAAACGAATCTTATCATAAAGAAGTAGAAAATATTCAGGCATTATTGTCAAGTAATATTGATGGTTTTATTATAACCATGGCAAAAACTACTTTAAATTTTGATCATTTTAAGAATGTTGCAGAAATTGGTGTGCCAATGGTTTTTGTAGACAGGACATGTGATAAAGTAACTGCTGATAAGGTATTAGTAGATGATTTTGATGGAGCATACAAAGCTACTAAACATTTAATTGAGAACGGGTGTAAAAACATTATCCATTTAGCAGGTCCACAAAATTTAGATATTGGCATACAACGTAAAGAAGGTTTTCTTGCCGCATTAAATGACTCGAATATAAGCATCGGCGATTATTCAATTCAAATATGCGATACACATGACCATGCCTTAAAATTGATCCCGGAAGTATTAAGCAGACACAATAATATTGATGGTATTTTTGCTGTAAATGATTTAACAGCAATAGGGGCTATGAAAGCAGTAAAATCAATTAATAAAAAGGTTCCTGATGATATTGCCGTATGCGGTTTTACCAACTCGTTTATATCATATATTGCTGATCCGGAACTTACCACCGTAGACCAAAAAGGATTTGAAATGGGGCAACATGCTGCAAGAATGCTCCTTAAAAGGATACAAAGTGATGAAAACTATGGCCCTGTAACAACTATCCTAAATACTGATTTAATAATACGGAAATCAAGCTTAAAAAAGAAATAAAAAAACGATTAAGAAAACCCTAACCGCTTTTTAAGTAGCGAGAGGCGGAATTGAACCGCCGACCTTCCCGATAATACATCGGGACGCTCTAATTCATCGTAATAAGATACTCAATATATTTCCTGCTTTTCTTCTTCTTTATAGCCTTTTCTCGCTTTATTGCTTCAGTTTTAGTTACATATTGTTCACTATAAACTAATTTCCATGGAATTCCTGATTTAGTTGAAATTGTTGCTCCTGCATTATGTTTAGTGATTCTGGAATTTATATTTGCAGTATATCCAACATAAAAACTATCTCTTTTTTTGCTATATATAATGTATACATAATACATTCAAACTTTTTTATTATCAAAAAAGCAAGTCAATTCGACCTGCTTTTCAATGTAGCGAGAGGCGGAATTGAACCGCCGACCTCATGATTATGAATCATGCGCTCTAACCATCTGAGCTACCTCGCCATTATTTTCTCAATATCGTTTTTAAACTCGCGACCTTCCCGATAAAAATCGGGACACTCTAACCCTGCCTGACCTGTCCATCCGGCAGGCGGGCAGCAGGCAGGCATCTGAGCTACCTCGCCAAATAAATATATAATATTGGGGTGCAAATATAATATTTTATTTCATCTTTTGTAATTTGCATGTATGAATTCTTAAAAAAAAATTATATATTGCGTTTGAGTGAAAAATTGCTAATAAATCTACCTATGAAAAATAAATTAGAATTAGAATACTCGATAAACTCATCTCCTAAAATTTTATTCGCAAGATTAAGTACTCCCGGAGGTTTGTCGGAATGGTTTGCTGACGATATAAATATACAAGGCAGTATTTACACTTTTATCTGGGATGGATCAGAACAACAAGCAGAACAGGTTTGTAAAAAACAAGACCAATTAGTTCGCTTTAAGTGGATTGATGATGAAGATGATACATATTTTGAATTTAAAATTAACAAAGACGAATTAACCGGTGATGTAGCACTTATAATTACTGATTTTGCAGATGACGATGATAAAGATGATACAATAGATCTGTGGAACAGACAAATTGATGAATTAAAACATACGCTTGGGCTTTAATTTTCTTAAAACCTTAAATTCTTACGATAAAATAAATTATTTTTGTAATCGTTTTATATAAAAATTATTGGTGTGAAGCGATTACATAAATTTATTCTAAAATCTTTTTTTGGCCCTCTAGTCGCAACATTCTTTGTTTCTCTTTTTATCCTTTTAATGCAATTTTTGTGGAAATACATTGATGATTTAACAGGAAAAGGCTTAGAATGGATAATAATTGCCGAATTAATTCTTTATGCTTCAGCACGACTAGTACCAATGGCTTTACCGTTATCGGTTCTTTTATCATCAATAATGACATTTGGTAATCTGGGCGAAAATTTTGAGTTAACAGCAATTAAATCTGCCGGAGTTTCTTTACAAAGATTTATGGCTCCATTAATACTTTTAACAATAATTATTAGCATAGGTGCTTTTTACTATCAAGATTATGTTATTCCATATACAAACCTAAAGACCGGAGCTTTAATTTATGATGTAAAAAATCAACGTCCTGAATTACAAATTAAAGAAGGGATGTTTTATAATGGAATTGAAGGTTACAGTATTAAAATTGCAAAGAAAAATTATAAAACAAATCTTTTACAAAATGTTATGATTTATGACCATAGCAAAAATAAAAATAATGTACAAGTGACTATTGCTGATTCAGGTTATATGCGAATGACAGCCGATGGACAAAACCTGATCCTGACATTATATAATGGATATACCTTTGAGGAAATTGAGGAGACAAAGAAAAACCGAAGGCCAAAAGACAAAACATACCCACACAGAAGACAAAAATTTGAAAAACAAGTAGTTATTTTTGAATTAACAGGATTAGATTTTAGCCGCAGCGATGAAGATTTGTTTAAGAATAATTATCAGATGATGAACCTTAAGCAACTTGAATATGCCGAAGATTCATTAAATAATGAATATGATAAACAAATAAAAAGATTTGCTTCAACACTTTCAACCGGCAACTATTTTAAGAAAGAGAAGCTTTTAATAGAAACCCGGAAAAAGAAACCAAAAATAAAACCGGCACAACTTGAAAAAATTAAAAGAACTATTGTAACACAAGAAAAGAATTCAACTATTAAAATTAAGCAAGATTCCAAATCAGATTCATTACATATTTCATCGCCTAACTTTAATCTTGACAGCATATATAATTCTCAAAAAAGTAAAGTTAAAGAAGATGCTGTTAAGTATGCCTTAACTTATGCCAGGGCTGCTCAGAATAATATTACAAATTCAAAAAAACAATTTAGCCATAAAGCTGAACGAATTCGAAGACATCAAATAGAATGGCACAGAAAATTTACTCTTCCATTTGCATGTTTAGTATTTTTCTTTATAGGAGCTCCTTTTGGTGCAATTATTCGTAAAGGTGGATTTGGAACGTCAGTTGTAGTTGCAATCTTATTTTTTATTCTTTATTATGTCATTTCTATTTCCGGAGAAAAATTTGCAAGAGAGGGAGTAATGTCTGCCTACATTGGTATGTGGTTATCGTCATTTATTTTAATGCCTTTAGGAATTTTTCTCACTTACAAAGCCACAACAGACTCTGTGATATTAAATGCTGATACATATTTACTTTTCTTTAAAAGGCTTTTTAAAAGATTATCCAAGAAATCGTAATAAATGAATATATTACAAATTGCAAATAAAGCAATATACCCTCCTGATGGTGGCTCACTGGCGATTTTAAGTTTATCAAAAGCTTATATAAGAAACGGGCACCAGGTTCATCTTTTAAATATGATAACTCATAAGCATTTCAATAATTATGAGATAATAGAGAGTGAATATAAAGATTCTCTTAAAATATCCGGAGTTAATGTCAATACGCAAATATCTTTTTTCAAGCTTCTTTTAAATCTACTATTCTCGAATAAACCTTATATTGCCCAACGATTTGTTTCGAGAAAATTTGTTTCACAACTTATCAATTTATTAAAAAATAATTCCTTTGATTTTATTCAGATCGAAGGATTATATTCACTTCAGTATATTAACACCATTCGAAATATATTTGAGGGAAACATTCTATACAGACCTCACAACATTGAATACCAGATATGGAAGAGAAATTACAAAGAAACTAAATCGTTAATTAAAAGATTATACTTTAACTCTATATTTAAACGATTGAAAAAATTAGAGGAAAATTTGCTCAACACCTATGACTTCTTAATCCCTATTTCCAAATCCGATGCAAAAATTTATAAAGAATTAGGTAATACCAAACCTGTTAAAACTTCACCTTTTGGAATTGATTTAAAAAATATTCAAGATCAATATGTTGAAATCAACTCAGATACAGATCATTTCATTAATTATATCGGAGCACTTGACTGGATTCCAAATCAGGAAGGATTATTATGGTTTATTAAACATTGTTTTCCGGTAATTTTAAAATCATTCCCTGATGTTATACTTAATATAGCCGGACGAAATGCTCCCAAATGCTTAGTCAGAAAATTTAATCATAGCAACATAAATTACCTGGGAGAAGTGAAAAACGCTTATGAATTTATTCAAAACCCGGGGCCTATTATTGTACCATTATTTTCAGGAAGTGGTATGCGAGTAAAAATTATTGAAAGTATGGCTTTTAAAAAAGCCATTGTAGCCACAGATACTGCTTCAGAAGGAATTAACTGTTTGCACAATGAAAATATATTATTGGCAAATAATGATCGGGGTTTTGCTGATTCTGTAATCTTACTTTTAAATAATGTTGGTTTACAAAAAACAATTGGAGAAAATGCATATAAATTTGTAAAAAAGCATTATGATTTTGAAAAAATTGCAAGTGATATTTTAACCTTTATTAATAATTACAAATGAACTAAAATGACTAAAATTTAAAATAAGTTAAAATTATAAATCCTTAGTAAGTATTTTAGGCATTTAAAACTTTAGGCATTCATAAGTATTTTAGGCATTTTAAGTATTTTAAACTTTAGTCATTTATAATTTTTAAGAAATAATACCATAAACTATCGTGTATATCTTATTCTGGACATTTTTACTAATTATTTTATATTCATATATTGGATATCCTTTTCTGATATACATTGTAAGTTTATTAGTGCAATTATTTACGTTTAGTAATAAGAAAAATCAAAATAGCACCTATGAGCCTGACGTAACGCTCTTTGTGGCAGCTTACAACGAGATCGAATTTGTCGATAAAAAAGTAACCAACTCATTTTCTTTAGATTACCCAAAAGAAAAATTACATCATATATGGATCACCGATGGGTCAAATGATGGAACTCCCGAAGTTTTAAATAAATATGATAATATAAAAGTATATCATAATGCTGACCGTAAAGGAAAAATTGGTGCAATTAACCGGGGTATGAATTTTGTAAAAACGCCAATTGTTATTTTTTCTGATGCGAATTCAATGCTAAACAAACAATCTATTCGCCATATTGTAAGTGAGTTTCAAAATTCAGTTGTAGGTTGTGTTGCAGGTGAAAAACGAATTATAACAAAAAATAAGGATAATGCTGTTAACGCAGGCGAAGGAATTTACTGGAAATATGAATCTTTCATTAAAAAATGTGAATCGAAAATAAATTCTGCCATAGGTGCTGTTGGTGAATTATTTGCTATACGAACGGAGTTGTACAATGAAATTGAGCATGATACTATTCTTGATGATTTCATTATTTCATTACGAATTGCGCAAAAAGGTTACAAAATAAAGTATGCTCCAAAAGCTTTTGCTACAGAAGGAGCATCGATCAATATTCATGAAGAATTAAAACGAAAAACCAGAATTGCTTATGGTGGTTTTCAAGCTATAACCAGGCTAAAAGGCTTGCTTAACCCTTTTAAAAAGCCTCTTTTAACTTTTCAGTACCTATCACATAAAGTTATTAGGTGGACATTGGTTCCAATTTCTATTTTATTTTTATTTTTTACAAATTTATACATTGCAACAAATGAAAACTGGAATGGGTTTTATACTAAAATATTCTATCTGCAAATTATATTTTATCTGTTCGTAATTTTAGGAGCTGTTTTACAATCAAGAAAAACAAAACTGAAATTATTCTTTGCCCCTTATTACCTCTTTATTCTGAATCTTTCAGAAGTTATGGGTTTAATACGATTTGTAAGAAAAAAACAATCGGTAAACTGGGAAAGATCAAAAAGAGAAAATCAGTCCTAATTTATAATGCCTTTTCTATGGAAATTTAAACACTTATTATACTTTTGCAAAACAAATTTTCCTTTAATTGTAGTAAAATGTCTAATAATCAAGATAATATAAAAAGCAAACTTAATACCATCGAAGAGGCTATTGAGGATATTAAAGCTGGGAAGGTAATCATAGTAGTTGATGATGAAGATCGGGAAAACGAAGGTGATTTTGTTGTTGCTGCAGAAACAATTACTCCTGAGATTGTAAATTTCATGGCTACTCACGGGAGAGGTTTAATTTGTGCTCCACTACCGGAAGACAGATGTGAAGAACTGGAACTTGAATTAATGGTAGGAAATAATACCGCTTTACATGCAACACCTTTTACCGTGTCGGTTGATTTAAACGGTCATGGGTGTACTACCGGTATTTCGGCTTCTGATCGTGCAAAAACAATAAAAGCTTTAGTTGATTCCAGCACCACACCGGAAGACCTTGGCCGTCCGGGGCATGTTTTTCCGTTAAAAGCCAAACAGCGAGGAGTAATTCGAAGAGCAGGACACACTGAGGCAGTTGTTGATCTCACAAGACTTGCAGGATTAGAACCTGGAGGAGCACTTGTTGAAATAATGAATGAGGATGGTACAATGGCACGTATGCCGGAACTTCTTAAAATAGCTGAAAAATTTAATCTTAAAATTATTTCTATAGAAGATTTAATAAAATATAGATTAAACGAAGATAGCCTTATTGAAAAAGGTGTTCGGGTTAAACTTCCAACAGAGTATGGCAACTTTGATTTAATTCCATTCAGACAAAAATCAAATGGACTTGAACATGTTGCTCTTATTAAAGGCGAATGGACTAAAGAAGAACCTGTTTGTGTACGAGTTCACTCCTCATGTATTACCGGAGATATTTTTGGTTCAAAGCGCTGCGACTGTGGACAACAATTGCACGAAGCAATGAGGAAAATTGATGAAGCAGGTAAAGGAATCGTTCTTTATATGAATCAGGAAGGAAGAGGAATTGGTTTATTTAATAAAATTAAAGCTTATAAGTTACAGGAAGAAGGGATGGACACTGTTGAAGCTAATATTGAACTTGGATTCGAAGATGATGAACGAGATTATGGTGTTGGCGCCAGTATTTTAAGAGAACTAGGACTGGGAAAAATAAAACTTATAACAAATAACCCTATCAAAAGAAAAGGCCTCGAAGCTTACGGACTTGAGATTGTTGAAAATATATCTTTGGAAATAGAACCGAACGAGTACAACAAATTTTATTTAGAAACAAAACAGAAAAAAATGGGGCATACACTTGAGTTCGTGAATTTAAAACCTCATAGAAAAGATAAATAAAACTCTTCAGGAGTAATATCATTCTGATTACAAAAATCTATTACTGTGCTGTTTTCATCAACTTTATCAAAATCAAATTTTTTAAGATTGCTTACTAAATCTGAGTAAGAGATATTAAACACTTCTTTGGCAAAATCATTTAATGACAATTTTTCCGCATCAGGAATATTCGGTATTTTAACCTTTTCGGCATAACTATCTGAAATCTTATTTCCAAACTGAATAACATTCTTGAAAGGGCTCCAGTTAAAAAGTGTTCCCATAAAAATCAAGACCGTAATTACAACTGCCACAATTATTTCTTTCAGAAATATCATTTTAAATTTTTCAACAACAAAATATGAGATTAGATAACTCCAATTAATTTTAAAAACATGAAAAATTGAAAACAATATAAAAAGATATGAAAATATAGTATGTTGGTATTCCCACTGTTTTTTAGAAAGATTTAAAATATCCCAGCCAATCCATCTCGACAAACTCCCCTCTGGAGCTATATATAACACAATCCCTGAAACTAGCATTATAAAAAAAGACAACAGCAACCCAATACTAATAAAACTTTGCCAATTAAATTTATTATTCATCTTTGTATTTTTTAATTATGACTTTAGATAAAATCTAAAGTTTAAAAGATATATTTAATACTTTTGCTAAAGTAACGAAAACATGTTTAAAATGGATAAGAGCAATTTAAGAATTGTTTATATGGGAACTCCCGATTTTGCAGTTGAACCGCTAAAAAAACTAGTCGAAAATAAATATAATATAGTTGGAGTTATTACTAATCCAGACAAGCCTGCCGGCCGAGGACAAAAAATTCAAGAATCCTCAGTTAAAAAATATGCAATGAGTCAAAATATAAATATTCTGCAACCCGAAAAATTTCGTGATGTAGAATTTCTAAAAAAACTTAAAGCGCTAAAAGCGGATTTGCAAATTGTGGTAGCATTTAAAATGCTTCCCGAAGTAGTTTGGACCATGCCAAATATTGGAACTTTTAATCTTCATGCATCTTTGTTACCTCAATACAGAGGAGCAGCCCCAATTAACTGGGCCATAATTAATGGAGATAAAAAAACCGGAATCACAACTTTTTTTCTTAAACACGAAATTGATACTGGCAATATTATTTTTCAAGAAGAAGTTCCGATTTCTAACGATGATAATGCTGGTAGTATTCATGATAAATTAATGTATAAAGGTGCTGATCTTGTTATAAAAACTGTTGATGCCATTATTGAAAACAATTATCCTCAATTAAAACAAGAAGATTTAATTGAACCCGAAACAGAAACTAAACATGCTCCAAAAATTTTCAAAAATGATTGTAAAATAAACTGGGAAGAAAATATTGACTCTATTCACAACCTGATTCGCGGGCTTAGCCCCTATCCTGCTTCCTGGTCAGAAATAATTAATAAAAAAAATGAATTGATTCAACTAAAAATCTTTAAATCAGAAAAGGAAATGGATGACCATAATCATTCATCTGGAGAAATCGTTTCTGATGAAAAAACCTTTTTAAAAATAGCTGTAAAAGATGGCTTTATTAATATTATTGAATTACAACAAGCTGGCAAAAAAAGACTAAATGTAAAAGATTTTCTTAGAGGATTCCCGGATATTAATAATTACAAATTCTTAACAAAAATTTGATTTAGCTGAACTAATTCTCTTTTTTTGAGCTATTACTCATCAAAATCCTCTATAATTGGGGTTTCCTCAACTACATCGGAATGTGTTTTATAATCTCGCAGCCAAAGTTTTTGCCCAACTACGGGTTCGGTTCCCTCGTCAATTAAATTCTTTTCATAAAGTTTTTTAATCTTTATCCCATACATTTGAGATATGGCATACATGGTTTCTCCCTCCTTCACTTCATGGAAATCAAATCCATGTTCAGCCTTATTTCTTTTTGGCTGAATGTATAATATTTGGCCTTCTTTTAGCTTGCTATCTTCTTCTGTTTCATTATACTTATATAATTCCCAGGGAAGCATTTCTAATTCTTCGGTAATACTTTTAAATGTATCTCCCTTTTTAACAATTAAATAATCAATCCTGTTTTTATTATAAATACGATGCTTTTCAGTATAAATAGTAAAATTATCCACATCAGCTAAAACAACTTCTTGTGAATCTGCAACAAATTCATCAGGCATATTATTTGACAAACTACCTCCCTGATCAAATACATAAAGTTGATTATCTTCGATAATTCTTATTAACAAAATTGCATAGGTTCTGCTCGTTGCATAGCCTGCTTTCTGTAAACCTTTTGCCCAGGATTTATAGTCCGTTGGATTAAGTTCAAATAAAAATGCATATCTTGAGCCTTTTACGATAAAATCCGAATGATCTTTATATGAATCATATACAGAATTATATTTTCTAAAACACTCATTCCTTTTGTCATCATCATGATAAATCTTACCACCTTTCCACCCGTTATGACATTTTATTCCAAAATGGTTGTTTGCTTTTCTGGCTAATGTACTATTACCATTATTAGATTCGAGCATTGCCTGAGCCAAAGTAATACTTGCAGGTATTTTATCTCTGTACATTTCCTTAATCGCTAAGTCTTTATAGTTATTTATATATTCTTTTCGATCTAAGGATACATAATTATTATTCGTTTTTCGAGATGATTTAGGCACCTGCTGTACTTTACAGGAAACCACAAATAGCGGTATTATAAGGAATAATAGTTTTTTTGTCATTTTTTTTTTGTTATTTTGAACAAATGTAAAAAAAATATTCATTTTAATATTGGATATTTTTTCACTTAAGAAATTTCTTCTTATGAATAAACGCGAAATTAAATCTTTTTTAATTGATTACAATTCTCCTGCCGAACTTGATGAAAAATATCAGGAATTAATACAAAAAGCAAAAGAAGCGGCAAAAAAGGCTTATGCTCCTTATTCAAAATTTAAAGTTGGGGCAGCAGTTTTACTCGAAAATAATGAAATTATTCAAGGTAATAATCAGGAAAATGCGGCTTATCCATCTGGATTGTGTGCAGAACGTGTGGCAATTTTTTATGCAAACTCGAAATATCCTAATGTTCCAATTAAGGCCATTGCTGTAACAGCCAATACAGATACGGGATTTATAAAAGAACCTATACCTCCTTGTGGTTCGTGTTTACAAGTTATGTTAGAAAGTGAAGTTAGATATGAGAATTCTATTCAGGTTATTCTCTATGGAGAAAATAAAATAACAAAAGCAGATAGTATAAAACAATTTTTACCTGTAAATTTCAATAAGGAAATGTTAAAATAAGCACTTAGCTGACAATTTTCATCAACACGTTTAATAAGTCGCAGCAGCAGTAAACAGTTTGCAGTTTGCAAGTCCCAAAAGTTCCTGACAACTAAACTTGAAATTTGAAATTGATTTACTGTATCCTGCCAACCGCCAACTTGTGTTTTGTTGCACTAAACATTCTCCCCGCAGGGTTTTTATTCGATGTACTGCATTCGAAGTAGAAACTTTAGTATCTAGCTAATATTTTACGGAATTCTGCATTAGGAACGACTCCTTCTTTATCGCCAGAATATTCTGGTTTTAACCTATTTACAAAATACATATCCAACTCAACATTGTTTTTCACCTCTATTTTGCCTCTGTGGGTACAATCAAAGTAATCTTTTATGTATTCATAGGTATCACCCGAAACATTAACCTTGCCCACTTCACCAAATTGTTCCATTCTGCTGGCTTTATTTACAGCATCTCCCCAAATATCATAGGCAAATTTCTTTTTCCCAACTACTCCTGCAATTACTTTACCGGTATGAATCCCTAAACGTAGCTCCCAGGCTTTTTCATTATTCTTTTTCTTTTCTAGCGCGTAATCCTTCATAAACTTCTGAATTTCCAAACCTGCCAAGGTAACATCAATATGATTACTCCTATTTCTTAATGGCAAACCACCTGCACACATGAAAGCATCTCCAATAGTCTTTATTTTTTCAATATAATGCTTCTCAATAATTTCATCAAATTTTTGGATATAAACATTGAGTTCTTCAACCAGTTCCTGGCTATCCATTGCTCCGGTTAATTTGGAGAAATCTTTAAAATCGGTGAAAAGAATTGTGACTAATTTATATTTTTTTGATTTTGCAAATCCCTTTTTCTTTAATTGTTCTGCAATTTCGAAAGGCAGAATATTTAATAAAAGTTCATCTGATTTTTTCTTTTGTGTCTCAATAAATTCTTTTTGCTTCTCAATTTCTTCGTGCTGTTTTTCTAAAAGCAAATTAGAACTCTCTAAATTTTTGGTTAGAGATATTAAACTTTGGTTTTTAGCTTCCAATCGTTCCTCTGCCTCTTTTAAAGCAGTAACATTAGATTCAATCACAATATATTTAATAATTATATCCTGTTCATTATAAACCGGAGTTAATGTAGTTTGAATCCAAATTAGTTTTCCATCTTTTGTTTCCAATTTTTTCTCATAAACAGAACTTTCAACACCTTCCTTACAATGTCTTATTGCATCAGATAATTCTTGGTTTTCTTCGGGATTAAATATTGAAGATTCAAATTTCTCTTTAAATTCATCAAGTGAGTATCCATACATTCGTTCAAAACCCTCATTAGCCCATTCAATTTTATTATCATTGCTCAATATCACTACCCCTGTAGCTGTTTTTCTAGCAACAATGGAAAGCTCACGAAGCCACTCATGCTCAATGTATATTTCATGTTGAAATTCTCTACGGCCTTCGGCTGCCTCTATTCGCATTAGTAATTCGTCTTTACTATATGGTTTTCGAATAAAATCTACAATTCCATATTCAAAAACTCTATCGAAGTTCGTTCTTGGTGAGTAATCAGTAATTAATAATACAGGAATACCATGCGTAGATTTGTCTTGTTTTAAAGACATTATACTCTCTATACTATTTATGGTCAGTGGTTCTGAACTAATTAAAATTATGTTGGGTTTATTTTTTACAGCAGATTTATAAATCTCGTTTTGTACTGTTTGAATTATTTCAAATCTATCTGTATCTTCTTTAAGCATATCCTGCAAATAGGCAAAACAACTGCCTTTATCATCTGCAATTAATATCTTATACATCATAGAGTTTAAAATAGGAGTTTAACTATCTAGTTTGTCAGTTTAAAAGTATAACTTTTAAACCAAAAAAAGATTCATTTACTTATTTTTTAACTATTACTTATGTGTCATTCGCATTAGTTTTTAATCATTTCATCAAAAACGGTTTAAAATTAAAAACTCAAAAGTTAAAATAACGTATTTATTTATTGGTAAAATGAATTTACAATCATTATTTTAAATACTCTAAAAATCGGGCATTTAATATGAATCAAAAATTACTCTTGATTGATAACAATACAGATGATATTGAAAAAATCAATTCCATATTAAGTGCTGAATTCCCAAATATCAACATTTATTCAACCAGCAATCAAAATAATATTTTAAAGGAAACTGAAATTTTATCTCCTGATATTATTATTTTTGATATAGACTATCCGGAGAATAATGTAGATCAAAATTTAAAACTTTTATTAGATATTTTAAGAATAAAACAACTTCCGATTATTGTTTTATCATCAAGCACCGATTATAATAAAATATTTAAAGTTGGTGCAATTAATTTGATTCAAAAACCTTATTCCGAAATTACATTAATTTCAAATTTAAAAACAGCTACAAATCTTATTGGTATTCTAGAATCAGTAAGGATAAAAGAAACTGAAATTGAAGAGAAGAATCAGGAAATTCGTTTTCAGATTGAAAATGAACTTAAACAGCGTGAAATTATTATTAGTAAGAATAAGGAGATTATGGCAGACATTCGTTACGCCAGCAGAATTCAACAAGCTATTTTACCCAGTATAGAGTTTATTAATCAAAATATGGATGAGTATTTTATTCTACACCAACCCAAAAATCATGTTGGTGGCGATTTTTACTGGGCATCATGTCTTGGGAAGAAAAAAGTGATTGCTGTTGGTGATTGTACCGGACACGGTTTGTCTGGTGCTCTAATGCATATGTTAGGTTCAGTTTATTTGAATGAAATTATTTCGAGCAAAAATTTTGAAACAGCAAGCGATATTTTGGAACAGCTTCGAGATCATATTATGAGGTCCTTAAATCAAACAGGAGAAATAGGAGAAACTCAAGATGGACTTGATATTGCACTTTGCATTATTGATTGTAAAGATAAAAAACTACAATTTGCGGGCGCTAACAATCCCTTTTATGTTATAAGAAACAAAGAACTTACAGAAATTAAAGGTGACAGAATGCCTGTTGGTATTCATATAAATTTTGACAAACCTTTTACAAATCATATAGTTGATTTAGAAAGCAATGATCAGATTTACTTATTTTCGGATGGATATGCTGATCAGTTTGGAGGACCACGAGGAAAGAAATTTCGTTACAAGCAATTTAAAGAATTACTGGTCAATAATAGCCATGAACCTATGAATATACAAAAAGAGATATTAAATAATGTACATGATAAATGGCGTGGATCATTAGAGCAAATTGATGATATTCTTGTTTTTGGAATAAAAATAAAATAACTTTAACCTTTGTAATTGTTTTTAATGTGAAAAAAATATATAAAATATTATCACTTATTTTTATAACAAACTTCCTTTTTTGTTTTTTTATATTAGCCCAGGATGTTCCTTCAAATATTAAGGATGAACTAACAGGATATGAAACCAAGATAAAGCAATATAGAAGCAAAAATAATACTCAACTTGAGTTAGAATTTCTAAACAAAGCTGCATTTCTATGTTGGAACAATCAATTATATAACAAAGCTGTTAATCATTTTAATAGAGTAATTGTGTTAAATGAACAATCAGGCAACCTGAATGGAATTATGTTAAGTTCTAACTATGTTGGAATGATTTACGATGAAATTCAGGATTATAATTCGGCAATAACTTATTTTAAAAAAGGATTAGAAATTAGCAGAAATTTAAATAATAAGAAAAATATTACTTCCTCTTTAATTAACATTTCGCAAACATATCAGCAATTAACAAACTACGACGAATCAAATAAATGGGCGCTTGAAGGTGTTGAGTTAGCCAAGGAAATGAATAATTTAAAATTAATCAGGAGTTTTTACGGTATTTTGGCAAATAATTACCAAAATCTGGGAGATTCAAAAAAAAGCATAGAATATTTTGATTTGTTTGCTTCGATCGATAAATATCTTAAAAAAGAAGAAATAAAAGATATTAAACAACAATCCAAATCGGAAGTCAAAAAAGCGCAACAAGAGAAAGAGGAAACAAAGCAAGAACTGGTAGAACAAACTGACAAATTATTGGAAACAGAAAGCTCTCTTGCAAAGGTTGAAGAAGTATCGCATGAACAAAAAATGCAACTCGATCTCCAGGAATCAAAAATTAGAGAACAGGCCGCTCAATTAAAATTTGAAAGATTAGTTCGCAGCTTCCTTATTTGGGGTTTTATAGCTATTTTAATATTTTTTGGAGTATTAGTTATTGTATATAGGAAAATCAGAACTCAAAAAAACCAAATAGAAGAACAAAGAGACACATTAGATTTACAGAATCAGAAAATTCATGCAAGCATACAATATGCTCAAAATATTCAAAGAGCAATACTTCCAGTTCGGAACCAAATAAGGAATCTTTTTGAAAGTTTTATAATTTATCGTCCTAAAGATATTGTATCGGGAGATTTTTACTGGTTTGCTAAAGTGAAAGACACTGCTTTTCTTGCAGCCGTTGACTGTACAGGTCATGGAGTGCCAGGAGCATTTATGTCAATGATAGGAAGTAGTCATTTAAATGAAATTGTTTTAGAAAAACAGGTGTCAGAACCAGCAAAAATATTATCTTTATTAAACGAAAAAATTGTTGAATCGTTAAGACAAGATGAAACAGAGAATAATGATGGTATGGATGTTTGTTTTATTTCTATTGATTTAAAATCAAACAAAATTACTTTTTCTGGTGCCAAAAGACCATTGTTTATTTTTAAAAACAAAACATCAGAATTAGACGAAATTAAGGGCGACAGAATATCTATTGGTGGGGTAAAAAAGAAAAAAGATGATGAAAAGTTTAATAATCATATTATTAATGCCGAAAAAGGAGATATTTTATTTCTATCTTCGGACGGTTTAACAGATCAAAACAATTCAGAACGAAAAAGATTTGGAAGTAACAGGCTTAAAGAAATTATTTTAAATAATATTTCAGAGCCAATGGATAAACAGAAAGAGATAATAGAAAAAGAATTGAATGATTTTCAACAGGATGAAGAACAACGTGACGACATTACTTTAATTGGTATAAAAATTAATTAACCTAATAATGGTGGATACGAATACAGTTTCAACTATGACAAGTAAAACAATATTATCTTATAACGGACCTTTTTACATCGAGCTAATATCTGTTTTTGGTACTAATATCCGCAACTTTAATGATGCTTATAGTAATGCACGGAAAAAACTTTTCAAAATTTTTATTGAACTTTCGCAAAATGTATCGAATTATTCCGAAAATTTTCATATGGTTAACAATGTGCAAAGAATTGGTGTAGGAGAACTTTCTCTTAAAGAATTTGATACTGCTTATAGTTTTACAACTAAAAATCAGGTAAAAAAAACAGATGCTGAAATACTGACTGAGCGTTGCGAATTAGTAAATGCTTCAGATCAAATGAAATTAAGAGAATTAAAAAGAGAACAAAGATTAAATTCGCCCGGAGAAAAATTTGGAGCCAGAATTGGTTTAATTCAAGCCGTAATGCTATCCAAAAATAAATTAGAATATAAAGTAGACAAAATTAACGAAGATTTTTCTTATTTTTCACTAACAGTTACAATTGATAAATATTAAACGAATCATATTATGGAAAATATTACTTTAACAAGCTCTCCAACGACTCCTTATTTCCCTGAGGTAAGTTTTGATGTAGATAAGGGCATTTGCGAAATAAGTGGCGAATCATATATGGAAGAGACTTACAAGTTTTATCTACCACTAATTAACTGGATAAAAGATTATGCAAAACATATTAAAAAATCGCTAGAATTAAACATTAAGCTTATATATTTAAATACAAGTTCTACCAAATGTATTTTAGATATATTGGAAATTTTAAAAGATTTTGAAGATGAAGGAGGAAAAGTTAAAGTAAATTGGTATTACGATAAATCGGACCCTGACATGGTAGAAGAAGTTGAAGATTTTGAAGCAGAATCAGGAATGAAGATTGAACTGATAGAATTTGAGTAATAATTTTCATTTAAATTATATAAAAGAGGGTTTTCTGCTTGAAAACCCTCTTTTTAATTTCATATTATATTCTACTTAATAATTTCAACCCAATTATGAGAATCAGGCTCATCGCCATACTGAATCGCAACCAACCTATTATAAATTTGAGTTGATATCGGTCCTGCTTTACCATCTTTACAGAAATTATACTTTTTATCTTTATCAATATCGTAAATTTCACCAATAGGAGAAATAATTGCAGCAGTACCACACGCACCTACTTCTTCGAAAGTACTTAATTCCTCAATATCAATAGGTCTTCTTTCAACTTTCAATCCCATATCTTCTGCCAATTGCATAATACTCATATTAGTAATTGATGGTAATATTGAAGGTGATTTTGGTGTAATATATGTATTGTCTTTAATTCCAAAGAAATTTGCTGCTCCAATTTCATCAATATATTTTTTATGAACTGAATCAAGATACATTGGTGCTCCATAACCTTCGTCGTGTGCTTTTTTTACACCAGGTAAACTTGATGCATAATTTCCACCCACTTTAATACTTCCTGTTCCTAATGGCGCAGCACGGTCAGAATCTCTGATAACGGCAATTTTCACAGGATTAAAACCTTCTTTAAAATATGGTCCAACTGGCAAAACAAATACCATAAATAAATATTCATCGGCTGGTTTTACACCAATTTGCGGACCTGAACCAATTAATAAAGGACGTAAATACAAAGTAGCACCCGTTCCATGTGGCGGAACAAATCGCTCGTTCATTAAAACAGCCTTAGTAATTGCTTCTTTAAAAAGGTCTTTTGTAATAGGCTGCATTAATATTCCATTAGCAGAACGTTTCATACGCTTAAAATTTTCTTCCCAACGAAATAATCTTATTTTACCGTCCTTACCACGATAAGCTTTCATCCCTTCAAAAGCCTGTTGTCCATAATGTAATGCTGTTGCTGAAATATGTAAGTTTAAAAATTCAGATGAAGATATTTCTAACTTGCCCCACTTACCATCTCTGTAATAGCATCTGATATTATAGTCGGTTTTTGAATAACCAAAAGGTAATTTACCCCATTCAATGTTTATCATAATTGTATATTTTTGATTTTCAATTTTTACTGCTCAAAGATACCAAAATCATCCAATGAAATTTTATAAAAAAACTATTTTGCAACAGTTTTTAATTATTAGTAATAAAAAAAAGGAGCTGTTTAGTATTTAAAACAACTCCTCTATTAAATATAATTTAGCTTATTCTATACCCAAGCTTTTTAGTAAAGCATCAATTTTAGGCTCGCGACCTCTGAATGCAACATACATTTCCATTGCATCTTTAATTCCATTCATGGCAAGTACATTTTCTCTGAACGATTTTGCTGTAACCTGATCGAATATATCTGTCTCTTTAAATGCTTCAAATGCATCATTGTCAAGCACACTAGCCCATGTATATGAATAATATCCAGCATCATATCCACCCATAATATGGCGGAAATATGTCGGTCTGTATCTTGAGTAAATTTCTGGAATTAAACCAATTTCATCCATATATTTCTTTTCGAAATCCATTACATTTAAATTAGGATCCTCCTCTGTCATCATATGAAATTTCATATCAAGTAACGAAGCTGCAAGAATTTCAGTCAGACCAAATCCCTGGTTAAAGTTTGCACTTTTTTCTAATTTCTCAATTAACTCATCGGGAATTACTTCACCTGTTTCGTAATGAGCAGCATACATCTTTAACACTTCTGGTTCAAAAGCCCAGTGTTCCATAATTTGAGCTGGTAACTCAACAAAATCCCAAGCTATATTGCCCGCTCTATATGATGTTTCCGAAAACAATCCATCTAAAGCATGTCCAAATTCATGAAACATAGTGCTAACTTCATCAACACTTAAAAGAGCAGGAGTATCACCACTAGAACGAGTGAGATTACACACATTATTAACTAATGGAGTAATTTCTTTACCATCTTTTGTGAAAGAATGGCCCTGGAATCCACTACACCATGCACCACCACGCTTACTAGCTCTTGGATGCATATCCATAAAGAATAATCCAATATGAGAACCGTCAGCTTCTTTAACTTCATATACTGTAGTTTCAGGATGTGGTACAGGAATACCATCAATCTCAGTAAATGTAATTCCATATAATTTATTTGCTACAGTAAATATTCCTTTTCGAACATTTTCTAATTCAAAATAAGGTCGCACTTCACTTTCATCTAAATCGTACTTTTCTTTACGAAGCTTTTCTGTATAATAAAACCAATCGTGTGGCTCTAATTTAAAGTCTCCACCTTCTTTATCAATCATTGCTTGTAGAGCAGCTCTTTCTTCTTTAACTTTAGGTAAAATTCCTTCCCATAATTGATTTAACAAATCAAAAACTCTCTCAGGATTTTTAGCCATTCTGTTTTCGGTTCTATATGCTGCATGATTTTCATAACCAAGTAAATTAGCTCTTTTAACTCTTAAATTTACAATTTGAGCCAGGATATCTTTATTATCTTTTTCATCATCATGATTTCCCTGATTAACATATGCATCATAAATCGTTTTTCTTAACTCACGATTATCTGCATATTGTATGAAAGGAATCATGCTTGGCTTTTGAATTGTAAAAACCCATCCTTCCATACTGTCTTTAGCAGCAGTTTCAGCAGCAGCCTGAATAGATGCTTCAGGTAAACCGGAAAGAGCAACCTCATCGGTAATTATTAATTTAAAATTGTTAACTTCTGCTAATACATTTTGGCTAAATTGTAATGTTAAAGATGATAATTGCTGATTAATTTGTTTTAAAATTTCTTTTTTATCTTCCGGCAGTGCAGCTCCACTACGAATAAAACTTTTGTAACCATTTTCCAGCAAAAATAATTGTTCTTCGTTTAATTCATATTTATCTCTATTTTCATAAACAACTTTTATTCTTTCAAAATATCTTGGATCAAGTCTGATTTCATCACCATGTGCAGATAATTTTGGATAAATCTCCTGAGCTAAAACCTGTATCTCGTCGCTAATATTAACACTATTAAAAGTGCCAAAAACAGCACCTACTTTTCCTAATAATTCGCCGGCATAATAAGAAGCCTCAACAGTGTTCTCATATGTTGGTTCTTCCGGATTTGTTAAAATTGCTTCTATTTCAGCTTTATGCTGTTTCATTGCTTCTTCAAAAGCAGGAGTAAAATGTTCCAGTTTCACTTTTTCAAACGGAGGAACATCAAATGGGGTATTGTATTCTGCTAATAGCGGATTATTAGCACTTTCTTGCTTTGTGCAAGATGTAAAAAACATCCCCGACATGAGGGCAATTAAAAATAGTTTTTTCATAATATTTTTTTATGGTTATTATTTTGATTCAAATTCATTTTAAATTAAGATACTAATTCTTGAATAAAGTTTAATGTGAACTTATGAAAAATTTACAATAAAAAAAGCCTTACTAAAATTAGTAAGACTTAAATCTTAAATGAGCATTAAATATCTTTAGACTAAGCTAATTTCACATTTACCGCATTTAATCCTTTTTTACCTTCTTGTAATTCGAAAGTAACTTCATCATTTTCATTGATTTCATCAATCAAACCAGATACGTGTACAAAGTACTCTTTTTCTGTTTCTGTGTCTTTAATGAATCCATAACCTTTTGATTCATTAAAAAATTTTACTGTTCCTTTATTCATAATATTTTTTTAAAAAATTTGGTACAAAGATAAACATATATTTAATACAACTATAAAAATATCAAGAAAAATTAAACTTATTACTGTTTACGCAAGTTTTAATCCAATATTAGGTATAACATTGGGGATATTAATTCGTTCGGGTATAAATTTTTGCCCAACAAAGTTTTTTAAATACTCCAGGTACTTCATTTTGTAATACTCTACCTTTAACTCCAACACAATCTGAGAAACAGATTGTATTTTTGTTGACAAATAAGCTTTAGATCCTGCAAAAGCAAAGCCTTCATCCATATTACCGCGAGCAGCATTAAAAAGAGCTTGTGCAATACAATAAGGAACTTTTCTAAAATCACAAGATTTTAAACATTTCCATGGACATTTAAACGGCTTTGCATTACCAGCATTAATTTGATCAACAAATTTGGTTCGTATAACTCTGCCAGGTAATCCAACAGGACTATCGATTATAGTAATATCATCTTTAGTCGAATTTATATATGTTTCTTTAAATTTAATCGATGCATCACATTCATGCGTTGGCACAAATCGAGTTCCCATTTTAACTCCTTTTGCTCCCTTTTGCATAATTTCATACATATCTCTGCCCGAATATATTCCACCTCCTGCAATAACTGGCACTTCCTTCCCAAAATCTTTCTCGAATTGACTAATTTCCAGTACAGTCTCCTCAATTAAATCAGCCAAGGGTACAACTTCACCTGTTAAGTCTTCTTTTTTAAATCCAAGATGTCCTCCGGCCAGTGGGCCTTCAACAACAACTGCATCAGGAATATAATTAAAGTTTTTAGCCCAATATGAAAAAATTACTCTGGCAGCTTTCGCTGATGAAACTTTTGGAATAAATTTCGTATGAATATTCTCAAATCCTTTTTCAGTTACATATTGAGGCATTTTCAATGGTAATCCCGCTCCTAAAATTATTACATCAATTTTTTCTTCAAGAGCAACAGTAAGTAACTCCTCATAATCTGTCACTGCAATCATTAAATTCACACCAAGAACACCATCTGTTAAGCTTCTTGCTTTTCTTATTTCTTTACGCAATGCTCTTTTATTTGCCTCACGATAATTTTTCATATAATCAGGCTCAGTCATTCCTATTGCAACAGCAGAAATAACACCTATACCTCCTGCATTTGCAACAGCAGATGCTAATCCTGACAATGAGATAGCTACTCCCATTCCGCCCTGAATTATTGGCAAATTAACTTTTAAGTTTCCTATTTTTAATGGATTCATAATATTTAAAAATTATTTTAAAACATCACAAAACTAATAGGAAACCCTGTACTCAGGAAAAAATAGGTATTAATAGTAAAAGAATAGGTTTAAAATATCATATTTAGGGATTAAAATTCCCTATTCAGGGGTGAATAGAACAAATTCTGACGTGAATTAAATGAGTTCCTTTAATTTATTCGCAAAATTTTTAGAAACAGGTATAGAAAAATCCAGATTTTCAAAAAACAATTTATATCCTTGAATATTTCCTTCAATTTTATCAATAAAATTGATATTCACCATGTATGAGCGATGGCATTTAAAAATAAATTTATGCTCTTTTAATAAGTCCTCAACTTTAAGCAAGCTGGTTCGGATCATTTGACTTTTAGGCTTATCGCCTTCTTTCCAGAATACTTCAATATAATTATTGGCTGCACGAATAAACAATATTAAACTTACTTTTATTGAAAGGTTATCTTTTACATAATCTGATTTGAAATGTGCTAATTTTTCTTCGATTAACTTATTCTCGTTTAGTTTCTTATTTATACCTTCTGATAACTTTAAATTGAATCGTAACATTCTGTTCTGATTAACAGTAATCAGACCTGTTATTGGTATTATAGCAATAATAATTAACCCAAGAAACATTTTAAAATCAATATCAAATATTCCTAATAGTTTATAATATAAATAATAACCTATTGAAATAGTTGTTAAAATCCAGATATTCCACAAAATTTCCTTCTTAATACTCCAAATTCGTTTAATAAAAATACCCGGGAATAAACTTGGAAGAATTAACAAATTTAAACTAAGCGAAAGAAAAGTAATGGCTCCCAAGCCCACGACAACGTAAAACTTCTGTTTATTATCCATTAAACTCACGTCTAATGGTTGAAATAGGTATAAAAAAGCTAATACTCCTATACTAATAAAAAATATGAGTTTACTATTGTACTTTAAATCATCATTAAATGGATAAGGCTTATTTAAAAATTTGAACATACTCGTAAAATATAATTTATGACAGGACTAAATTAGCCTATTTTTATTTCATCACCTAAAAATAATTTTAAAGGCAATCTCTATTAATTCGTTTCTTTCAAAAAATAAAGAAAATGAATGAGATACAAGGCATATTTTTTTTGAATAGCCATAGCTATTGAAAATAAAATATAACGCAGCCAGATCGTTTATTATCTTTATTCCCGAACGGTTTCCATAGCTTTCCAAATTCTTCGTCAAAACTTTTCGCATTATCCCGATAGTTCTTCAAAGTTTTTCCTTGCCTTTAAAAAGCTATGGAAATTTTGATGCAAACGAATTAATAGAGGTTGCCTTAAGAAACAATCGGAACAAAATAATCCCACAAAGAATCCTTTGGTGGATTTGCAATTACTGAAACTTGCTCTTTTTGAACCGGATGAATAAACTCAATCTTTCTTGAATGCAAACTTATTCCTCCATCGGAATTTGATCTCGGGAATCCATATTTTAAATCGCCTTTAATCGGACAACCAATCTTTGCCAATTGACAACGAATTTGGTGATGCCGTCCTGTGTGTAAATCAACTTCCAATAAATAATAATTATCTGCCGAAGCAATTAGCTTATATGATAAGCTTGCCAACTTTGAATTATTAACTTCTTTATCGTACGCAAACGATTTATTTTTTTTCTGATTCCTTACAATATAATGGTTTAAAGTATCCGTTTCTTTTATTGGTTTCTCTTTTACAATAGCCCAATAAGTTTTCTTAACTTCTTTTTCAAGAAACATCTTATTTAATCTTGTAAGAGCTTTACTGGTTCGTGCAAAAATCAACACTCCACTAACCGGACGATCTAATCTGTGAGTCACTCCAATAAATACCGCCCCGGGTTTTTCATACTTTTTTTTGATATATGCTTTTACCTTCTCCGATAAAGGTTCATCGCCGGTTTTATCACCTTGAACTATATCAGAACTTTTTTTATTTACCGCTATTATGTGATTATCTTCGTAAAGAATTTCCATTATCAAGTTTTGAGTCCAAAGTTTTGAGTTTAAGGTTATGAATTCAATAAGTTCAATAAGTTTAACAATTTACGAATAAACTAATACTGCTTATTCCTACTCCCAACTGCATCCTATATCTTTCATCTCTATTAATATTGTTCTTTTTCGTTTGGGAAATTTAAGCTTTTAACGTCAGAAATATACGACTTTACAGATCCTTTTATTTCTTCAAATAAATTATGGTATCTACGTAAAAATCGAGGAGAAAACTCCTGTGTTATACCAAGCAAATCATGCAGTACTAACACCTGTCCATCTACTCCACTACCCGCACCAATACCAATAATCGGAATAGTTAATTCTTTGGCAACCCTTTCAGCCAGTTTAGCAGGGATTTTTTCAAGAACAATTGCGAAGCAACCTGCATCTTGTAAAATATGAGCATCTTTTATTAACTTATTTGCTTCTTCTTCTTCCCTAGCTCTAACTACATAAGTACCAAATTTATGGATCGACTGAGGTGTTAAACCCAAATGTCCCATAACAGGAATTCCCGCAGATAAAATTCTTTCCACAGATTCAATAATTTCCTGTCCTCCTTCAATTTTAACAGCCTGACTTCCTGTTTCCTTCATTATCCGAATAGAACTTGTCAATGCTTCTTTCGAATTTCCCTGGTATGATCCAAAAGGTAAATCAACAACAACCAATGCTCTGCTCACTCCACGAACAACAGATTTAGCATGATAGATCATTTCATCCATTGTAATAGGCAAAGTTGTTTCATTACCTGCCATAACATTCGAAGCCGAATCTCCAACTAAAATTACATCTATTTCAGCATGATCAAGAATTCTTGCCATTGAATAATCATAAGCGGTAAGCATAGCTATTTTTATGCCCCTAAGTTTCATTTCATGCAAAACATGAGTTGTAACCCGTTTAACTTTTTGATGTACTGACATAATTATAATAATTTATTTCAGAAGACAAAGCTACAAATAAAATGACTAAAATGACTAAAATGACTAAAATGACTAAAATATTTAACAATTAGTTTTGTCATTTTTAACTTTATGCATTCATTAAGTATTCCTGTCTGCCGCCAGGCAGGTTAAATTTTAGGCATTTTTAATAAATTATGTCTTTTTGTCATAAAACATGACGGATAATTCATGATAACACATTTAATAAATGTCAGATTTACATTAAAATCGGTATATTTTTCAATGGCATAATGATTGATAAAATGATTATCGAAAATCATTATAAAAAATATATTAAACATACATAACATTAAACAAATAACGAAATGAGTAAAATAATTGGTATAGACTTAGGAACGACAAACTCATGTGTTTCAGTAATGGAGGGAAACGAGCCGGTTGTTATTCCAAACAGCGAAGGTAAAAGAACAACTCCTTCAATTGTTGCTTTTATAGAAAATGGTGAACGTAAAGTTGGTGATCCGGCAAAACGACAGGCCATAACAAACTCAACAAAAACAATTTCTTCTATCAAGAGATTTATGGGAGAAACATACGATAAAATGTCAAAAGAAATTAATCGTGTTTCTTATAAAGTTGTTAAAGGAGATAACAATACTCCTCGCGTTCAAATAGACGACAGACAATATTCTCCACAGGAAATTTCAGCAATGGTTCTTCAAAAAATGAAGAAAACTGCGGAAGATTATCTTGGGCAGGAAGTAACAGAAGCTGTTATCACAGTTCCTGCATATTTTAGCGATTCGCAACGTCAGGCAACAAAAGAAGCCGGTGAAATTGCAGGTTTGACAGTAAAACGTATTATTAACGAACCAACTGCGGCTTCTTTAGCTTATGGTTTAGATAAAAAAGACAAAGAAATTACTATTGCTGTATTTGACCTGGGAGGAGGTACTTTCGATATTTCTGTTCTTGAATTAGGTGACGGAGTATTTGAAGTAAAATCAACTAATGGTAATACACATTTAGGTGGTGACGATTTCGATGAAGTAATTATGAATTGGTTAGCTGAAGATTTTTTGAAAAATGAAGGAATTGATTTAAGAAAAGATCCTATGGCACTTCAAAGATTAAAAGAAGCTGCTGAAAAAGCCAAGATCGAATTATCAAGCTCAACAAGCACTGAAATTAATCTTCCTTATATTATGCCTGTAGATGGTGTGCCAAAACACCTGGTTAAATCTTTATCAAAATCAAAATTTGAACAATTATCTGATAAATTAATACAAGCAACTTTAGCTCCTTGTAAAAAAGCATTAAGTGATGCAAGTATGAAACCTTCTGACATTGACGAAGTAATTCTGGTTGGTGGTTCAACTCGTATTCCTGCAATCCAGGAAATTGTAGAGAAATTCTTTGGTAAAAAACCTTCAAAAGGAGTAAATCCTGACGAAGTTGTGGCTGTAGGTGCTGCTATACAAGCTGGTGTTTTATCAGGTGATATTAAAGATGTATTATTACTTGATGTTACACCTCTATCTTTAGGTATTGAAACCATGGGAAGTGTATTTACAAGATTAATCGAAGCTAATACAACCATACCAACAAAAAAATCAGAAACATTTACTACTGCTGCTGATAATCAGCCTTCTGTTGAGATTCATGTATTGCAAGGTGAAAGGCCAATGGCAAAAGACAACAAATCTATTGGCCGTTTCCATTTAGATGGACTTCCACCAGCACCTCGTGGTGTACCACAAGTTGAAGTTACTTTTGATATTGACGCTAATGGTATTATTCACGTATCTGCTAAAGATAAAGCAACAAATAAAGAACAAAGTATACGTATTGAGTCTTCATCAGGATTAACTGAAGAAGAAATTAAAAAAATGCGTGATGAAGCAAAAGCAAACGAAGAAGCCGATAAAAAAGTTCGCGAAAAAGTTGACAAATTAAATACTGCTGATAGCTTAATTTTCTCAACAGAGAAGCAACTTAAAGAATTCGGAGACAAATTATCTTCAGATAAAAAAGCAAACATTGAGAAAGCTTTAGAAGAACTAAAAGAGGTTCATAAAAAAGAAGATTTAGATAATATTGATGCTAAAACAGAAGCTTTAAATAATGCATGGAAAGAAGCTTCCGAAGAAATGTATAAGGCAAGCCAGGAAGCTGGTGCTCAAGAAGGGCCTCAAGATGCTCAACAAGCTTCTGCCGGTAAAGATGATGGAGAAGTAACTGATGTAGACTTCGAAGAAGTAAAATAACATAACTCTGATTCAAATTTAAAGGGCTCTCATCTGGGAGCTCTTTTTTTATAATATAAAACTTAAACTTAAAAGTTAATAATTCTTTTTACTTTTGTAAAAAACAATAAGTTATGATACAAAGATTTTTTTTCCTCACCCTATTGTTTACTGCTGCTACTGCATTTGTAATAGCTCAAAACAATAAATCAGTTAATAAAATAGATGATAAGGGTTATAAACAAGGTTCCTGGGAAAAACATTATCAAAATGGGAATATCCAGTACTCAGGATATTTTAAAGACAATAAGCCTGTTGGTGAATTCAAGAGATATGATCAAAATGGTGTACTTAAAGTTGAAATGTTTTATAAAGAAAACTCCGATAAAGTTTATTCAAAATTCTATTATCCCGGAAAGATACTACAAGCCGAAGGTATTTATGTAGGGAAATTAAAAGATAGTATTTGGAATTATTATTCAGTTGACGGTTTTAAAATCAACGAAGCACCTTACCAATATGACAAGAAGCATGGCACAGAGAAAAAGTATTATCAGAATGGCAATTTGGCTGAGAAATCGGAATGGCAAACCGGGATAAATGATGGATTAACAATAAGATATTATGAGTCAGGAAAAGTAATGATGAGAATTTTTTATATGAATGGAGTGTTAGACGGGGAATACAATGTTTATGGTTCTGATGAAAATATTTTAATACAAGGTCAGTACGAAAATAACAAGCGTGAAGGGAAATGGATTTATTATAAAGAAAATGGTCATATAAAAGATGAATTAAATTATATAAATGGGGAAGCAGAAAATCAGGAGGAACTTGAAAGGTTAGAAAACGAACAAATAGAAATGCTTGAAAAAAATAAAGGAAAATTTCAGGATCCTATGGGAAATATGTACAATTCTATTCCCCCGGGAAATTAATCAACTCTGTTAAATGTCAAATAAAAAAGTATTACTAGGTATGAGCGGGGGAATTGATAGTTCTCTTGCAGCAGTACTTTTATTAGAACAAGGTTATGATGTAGTTGGGCTCACCATGCAAATGTGGGATAATCCTGAAGATGATCCCCGGAAAACAAATGATGGCTCACATGCTTCCGATTCAATAATGGAAGCAAGAATGATTGCAGACCAGCTTAATATACCTCACCATACTATTAATATTATAGAAAAATTTCAAAATACTGTAATTAGCAACTTTATCAGTGAATATCTTAATGGAAAGACCCCCAATCCCTGTGTACTATGTAACACAGAAATAAAGTGGGATGTTTTACTACAAAAAGCCAAAGAACTTAATTGTGATTATATTGCCACCGGACATTATGCCCAAGTAAAAAAAACTGAATCAAATTATATTATTACCAGAGCACTGGATAAAAAAAAGGATCAAAGCTACTTTTTATGGGGTTTGACACAGGAAATACTATCAAAAACCATTCTACCTCTTGGAAAATACACTAAAGACCAAATAATAGATTTAGCGAGAGAAAAAGGATTTACAAGACTTGTTCATAAAAAAGAAAGTCAGGAAATCTGTTTTATTCATGATAATGATTACCGAAGGTTTCTTAACGAGAAGGTAGAAAACCTCAACCAAAAAGTTGGCCAAGGAAACTTTATTTCAACAAATGGAGAAATTCTAGGACAACATAAAGGCTATCCTTTTTATACTATCGGTCAGCGAAAAGGCTTGCAAATTGCGCTTGGCGAACCAATGTATGTTGTTGAAATAAAAGCCGACTCAAATGAAATAGTGCTTGGGCAAAGAAAAGATCTTCATAAAAGAGTTATGTGGGTAAAAGGTTTTAATATAATTAATCATAATAAAGTTCTTGAAAATACTGAGGTTTTTACTAAGGTTAGATATAAAAGTGAAGGGATTTTAAGTAGAATTAGCTTATTGGATAACAAAATCAAAGTCGAGTTTTATGAAGATGTTTTCGCAATTACACCCGGACAATCTGCAGTATTCTATGAGAATGATGATATAATCGGAGGTGGAATAATTATGTAAAATAATGCAACATTTAGAGAATATTCTTGTACAAACTATTATGAAAAGATTAAGTTTTTTGATATTTATTTTAATTGCACCTTATACTTCTTTTGCTCAAGTTGGAGAAAATAGCTATCGCCTGTTTTTAACAGATAAAAACTACAACTTCTATTCTGTTGATAAGCCCGAAGAATTTCTTTCTCAAAAGGCCATAGATAGAAGAATTAAACAAAACATCGATATACAAATCAATGATTTACCTGTTTCGAAAACTTATCTTGACAGTCTCGAAAAACTTGGATTACACATTCTCAACAAATCTAAATGGTTAAATACTGTTGTTGTTTATACTACTGATCAGGAATTAATTGATACGATAACACATATTGGGTTTATAAAATCAAAACAAAAAACCGTATCTAATCTTAAACCATTTTTGGAAAAAAACTCTTTCGAAAAAAACCATTTGACAATTTTATCAGAAAATAATGACCCTTTAGATTATGGTTATGCTACTACTCAAATTAGTATGCTCAACGGTCATGTTTTACATCAAAGCGGTTATAAGGGACAAGGTATTACTATTGCCGTGATTGATGCCGGTTTTTATAATGTAGATTTATTACCGGCATTTGATAGTCTCCGGTTTAATAATCAGATTTTAGGAACAAAAGATTTTGTTGATGGTGATAGTCAGGTTTTTGATGCATCAAGCCATGGAATGAAAGTTTTATCTACTATGGGTGGAAATATCCCGGGCGAATTGATTGGAACTGCACCTAAAGCCAATTACTGGCTATTAAGAAGCGAAGAAACATCAACAGAATATTCAGTTGAAGAGGACAATTGGGTAGCGGCTGCCGAGTTCGCCGATAGTGTTGGTTCCGATATTATAACATCATCTTTAGGTTATACAGAATTTGACAATCCATCTCAAAATTACACTTATTCTGACATGGATGGAAATACAACATTTATTACAAAGGCTGCTGATATTGCAGCATCAAAAGGGATACTTGTATTAAACAGTGCTGGAAATCTGGCAGATGATCCATGGAAATACATATGTGCACCCGCAGATGGCGATAGTGTTTTAGCGGTTGGAGCTGTTGATGCATACGCCACTTATGTTTACTTTAGTGGATTAGGCCCAACATTCGACGGACGTATAAAACCCAATGTTGCTGCAATGGGTTACCAAACAGCTGTTCAGGGAACCGATGGTTTAATAACTGTTGCAAACGGGACATCTTTTTCAACACCTATTATGGCAGGAATGGCTGCATGTTTGTGGCAATATTACCCAGACATGAATAACATGGAGATTATTAAAAAAATTGAAGAAAGTGCTCACCAATATTCAAATCCAGACTATAAACTGGGATATGGAATTCCTGATTTTGGTAAAGCTGCAAACTTAACGAACACTAGTATAGTTTCATTTGCAGAAAAAGCAATTGTTAAAGTTTACCCTAACCCATTCTCGAGTTATATTAGTATTGAATTGTTACAAAAAGCAGATAAAATCGTTACTATTGAATTATTTAATATTGTTGGTGCAAAAATAATGTATGAACGAAAATCTTCGAACGGTTTTACTATTATAAATTTAAATAATTTAGAAAATTTACCTTCTGGAATTTATTTGCTAAAAATAAAAATTGGTAATCAAATAATACAAAAAAGAATCAGCAAAATAGGATAGCAATGGTCCAAAAATTCACTTTACTTGAATTAAATAAAAATATTCAGGAAAAAATAAATTCAAATTTTCCAAACTCTATATGGGTAATTGCTGAAATAAGTGAATTAAAGGTAAACAGAAATGGACATTGCTATATTGAGTTAGTTGAAAAAGATGTAATAACAGATAATATTATTGCAAGAACAAGGGCTACGATCTGGGCATTTACATACCGTATGATTCGCCCTTATTTTGAAAATACGACAGGACATGAATTAAGCCCCGGTATAAAAATTTTAGTTCAGGCAAATATCGAATTTCATGAACTTTATGGTTTAAGTTTAAATATTTCAGATATTGATCCAAACTATACCTTAGGTGATTTGGCTCAAAAAAAAGGCGAAACATTAAAAAAACTTGAAAGCGAAGGCGTAATTAATATGAACAAGGAATTAGCCTTCCCTGTTGTTCCTCAAAAAATTGCTATTATCTCATCCGATACTGCAGCCGGTTACCAGGACTTTATTAATCAACTTGAAAATAACAATTTTGGATATACTTTTTATATAAAACTGTTTCCTTCCATAATGCAAGGTTTGCAAGCTGAAGAATCTATTATCGACTCCTTAGAAAAAATCTACAATTATGAAGATTTCTTTGATCTTGTGATTATCATTCGTGGAGGAGGATCTCAGTCCGATCTTAACTGTTTTAATAGTTATTTGCTGGCTACAAATGTTGCTCAGTTTCCCTTGCCGGTTTTAACAGGCATTGGACATGCCAAGGATGAATCCATAGTTGATATAGTTGCTCACAAGAAACTTAAAACACCCACTGCTGTTGCAGAATATTTAATCGAAAAAACATCTGATTTTGAAGATAACCTCCAATATTTAAAAGATAATATTCTTGATCTGGTTACCGGGTATATACAAGATCAAAAAACAAAACTTGCACAGTACGGTGTCATAACTGTTCCTGCTGTAAAAAACAATCTGAATAAATATAATTACCAATTAGATATAATTGTAGAAAAGGTTAAGAATAGTACAAAACAGTCTGGTCAGATAAAAATAAATCAATTGCTTAGGTTTTCTAATCTTTTAGAAAAAACTTCGACAAAAGTAACTTTTAATCAGTCGGAAAAAATCAGAATAGCAGAAAATCAATTAAAACACAGATGTGCACTTTATACACAGAAACAAAACTTAATTATTAATAATCTGGGGGACAAGGCATTATTGTTAGATCCAGAAAACATTCTTAAAAGAGGTTATTCTATTACATATTTTAACGGTGAAAAATTAAAAGATTCTAAAAAAATTAAGGAAAATGATGAAATAATAACCAAACTTTTTTCCGGTTTAATACGTAGTAAAGTCAGAGAAAAATTTGAAAAATAAAATAAAACAGGAAAAATTAATTTTATACTGATTAGATGCTGTTTTTTTATAATTGACAATTATTTCATAACTTGACACTTAATTAAATTATTCATTCCATTACAATGCAAAAAATCAAGTTATATATTTCGGCAGTTTTAACTTTTCTTACACTTTATTCTTTTTCGCAAGATAACAGGCAAACAATTGACAGCCTGTTTAACAAACTGGAGAAAGCGGATGATAAAGATAAAATTGAGATTCTTAACAATATTTCCAAGAGCTATTGGAACTACTCTTTAGATAGTAGCTTATATTTTGCAAATGAAGCTCTAAATCTGGCTCATATTGTTCAGGATAAAAAAGGAATTTCTGATGCATATAATAAAATAGGTAATGTTTATTCCTTTCAAAATGAAAGCGAATTAGCTCTTGAGTTTTTCCATAAATGTCTTGAAATAAGACTTGAGATAAATAATTCCCGGGGAATAACAGACATATATCATGATATTGCTTATGAATATATCTCTGAAAAAGATTATCAACAAGCAATTGAAAATTTTGATAAAGCTCTGGAAGAAAGTATAAAGCGTAACGATAAAGAGAATATTACTTTATTCTATAGGAGGATTGCTCAAACATATACAAGCATGAGTAAGTACAAAAAAGCTATTGAAAAATTTTTAAAAGCTATTGATATTGCTAGGGAAATTAAAGATGAGTTGGCCTTAGCAGATAATTATAACGGAATGGGTAATGTTTATTATGAAATTTCGAGTTATGATGAAGCTTTAAGGTATTACTTAGATGCGTTGGAAATTTATCAAAAAAAGGACAATCTTGAAGGTATCTCTACCATATATAATAACCTTGGAATTGTATACCATACAAAAGATAATGATAAAGCCCTGGAATATTACCAAAAAACACTCGAAATGGATATTGAATCCGGTTATAAAGAAGGACAAGCTATTGCCTATAATAACATTGGAACAGTATACGATGATAAAGGAGATAAAGAAAAAGCGCTTGAATATTATAATAAATCTTTAGAACTAAATAAAAAGTTAGAAAGTAAAGATGGAATAGCTATGGCATTAAACAATATTGGATTAGTTTATCTTGACTTAGGTGAATATGATAAAGCCTATACCAACTTAAAGAAATCAACCGAACTAGCTATAAAAATAAATGACACCTATAGTTTAGCAAATAATTATAATAACCTGGCAAAACTCTTTTTGCATCAAAAGCAATATAATAAGTCACAAAACAATTTAAATCTTGCCATTAAGTTATCAAAACAAATCAATGTAAAAGAATGGCTTGTTGAGTCTTACGATCTTTATTCTCAGCTTTATTCAGAATTAAATAATTATAAAAAA
>JAUWQL010000088.1 GCA_030611105.1 Bacteroidales bacterium | reverse complement strand
CATAACCTTTAATTTACTGTAAAGCTAATGAATATAAGCCTTTTGAAAGGTTTCAGCCTCCTTTTTGTCTATTATACCTTTAATCTTAAATGAATTTGTATTCATAAAAAGTTTAAATGGATCCAGCTATCAGTTAAGTTTTTTATTTCAATCAAGTGTTATTGTTCTTTTACTATCTATTGTATTTAATGAGTTAATATTCAGATCTAAAAATAAACGAAGACTTATAAGAAAGGCAGGATTTTTAACGCATTTACCAATGTTAGCATTGTTGTTCTTTCCCAGAAATCCTGAGATTTATGCTGTAGATTCAATTTATCACTACATTTTCCTGTTTGTTTTCTTTAGTTATTATATATCTTATCCAATTACATTGCCAGCCATAAATTTGTTTTTGAAAAACGCTTATTCCAAAAATAATTTTGGAAAACTGTATAGCATATCAACATCCATAAGGCAAGTTCTGCAAATGTTAATTATCTTTTTATTTGGATGGTTACTGGATGTCGATAATTATGCTTTTACCTATATTATGCCTGCGTTGGGAATACTTGGGTTTATAAGTATTGTTATGCTTACTCGTATTGACTATATTCAAAAAACAATACCAAATATTACAGGTGGAATAATTTCGTCTTCAATTGATTCTGTAAAAAAACTATTTAAGATTTTAAAAACAAATAAGACATATTTCGATTACGAAGTAGGATTTATGTTTTATGGCTTTGCTTTTATGAGCACAAAAGCTGTCATTATACTTTTTTACTATGAAGTTCTTGTTTTAAATTATTCAAGCGTTGCATTTTATCAGAACGTTTATAATATAGTTGCTATTTTACTACTTCCGTTTTTTGGTAAGTTAATTGGGAAAATGGATCCAAGAAAATTTACTATATACGCGTTTTTAGCAATGGCAGGATACATATTATTTATTGCAATATCTGAGTTCGATCCTTTATATTTTGAAATATGGAATCTGAAAATATACGCAAGTCTTTTATTATCAACAATCTTCTATGGTTTATTCTTTTCAACTATGATGCTATCATGGAATATTGGCTCGTCATATTTTGGAAGCGATGAAGAAGCAGGTGACTATCAGTCAGTTCATCTTTTCCTTACAGGAATTCGTGGAATTTTCGCCCCTGTAATAGGAATTGTATTGTACGAATGGATTGGCTTTACATGGACATTTGTAATAAGCATATTTATGCTAATTGTAGCTTCTTATTATATGAAATGGTCTTATAAAAACCATAGGGTTTTACAAAACACCAAATTGTCAAATTCCAGGACCCAAATTTCAAATAAGTTCTAATACTAAAATGACCTAACCTGAATTATTCAAAAATATAATTAAATTAATGATTTCCTTTGAGTTACTTTGTGGTAAAAAAATATAACCACAAAGGTTCACAAAGTTTATGAACCACGAATTACGAAGTAATTGGCGAAGCCAACTGCAGCGAAGCTAATAATTAAGGATATAATATTTTTAAATTATTTGTTATTTGATTATTGTATTTTGTAATTTTATAATTTAAATAAAAAACAAAAAAGATGAAAAAGCTTTCAGGTATATTAGCAATACTAGTATTACTTACAATATCTTGTAATCAAAAAGAAAAGGTTGATTTAATCGTAACAAATGCAAAAGTATATACTATCGATAATGATTTTTCGATAACCGAAAGTTTTGCGATTAAAGACGGAAAATTTATTCAGGTTGGCAAAACAGAAGAAATATTATCTAAATATCAATCAAATCAAATACTGGACTTAGAGGGTAAATTTGTGTATCCGGGATTTATTGATGCCCACAGCCATTTTTATGGTTATTGTATGACACTTTTACAAGCTGATTTGCGCGGAACAAAATCGTTTGATGAAATATTAGATGTAATAAAAAAGCATGATGACAAGTATAATCCAGAATGGGTTTTGGGACGCAGTTGGGACCAAAACGATTGGGAAATAAAAGAGTTCCCAAGCAAAGAAAAACTTGATGAATTATTTCCTGATAAGCCCGTTTATTTAAAACGAGTTGACGGACATGCAGCGTTAGCCAATTCTAAGGCACTTGAGTTAGCAGGAATTAACTCGCAAACCAGGATTGATGGTGGTAAAATATATTTACAAGATGGCGAACCAACGGGAATATTAATCGACAATTCCATGGCGCTTGTAAATAATTTAATTCCTGATATTGATAGGAAAACTACCATTAAAGCACTAAGACAAGGCGAACAGAATTGTTTTGCAGTAGGCTTAACATCTGTATGTGATGCAGGTTTATATAAAAAACAAATACTGCTTATTGATTCGCTACAAAAAATTGATGAATTGAAATTACGTATTTATGCAATGCTTGAACCTAACGAAGAAAATATTAATCATTTTGTTAAAAATGGAATTTATAAAACAGATTATTTAAATGTACGATCAATAAAACTATATGCCGACGGTGCTTTGGGTTCTCGAGGAGCCTGTTTAATTGAACCATATTCTGATGATCCTGGAAATTATGGATTAATTGTCGAACCTGTTGAGTTTTATCACGAAATGTGTAAAGTGGCTATTGAAAATAATTATCAAATTAATACTCATGCAATTGGTGATTCCGCAAATAGATTAATACTTGGTATTTATTCAGAATACTTACAAGGCTCCAATGATAAACGTTGGAGAATAGAGCATGCACAGGTAATTCATCCTGATGATGTAGATGAATTTGGACATTTTAGTATTATTCCGTCTATACAATCAACTCATTGTACATCGGATATGTATTGGGCTGATGAAAGGTTAGGAGAGAAGCGAATAAAAAATGCATATATATATAAGGTATTACTTAATCAAAATGATTGGATTCCAAATGGTACTGATTTCCCTGTTGAAAAGATTGATCCGCTTTTAACATTTTATGCAAGCATTTCCAGAAAAGATGTTGAAGGATATCCTGAAAATGGCTTCCAAGTTGATAATGCTTTAACTCGCAAAGAAACTCTTAAATCAATGACAATTTGGGCAGCAAAAGCAGGTTTTGAAGAAAATGAAAAAGGAAGTATTGAATCCGGCAAGTTTGCTGATTATATTATTTTAGATGAAGATATCATGGAAATTGACGAAGATAAAATCCCTAATGCTAAGATTTTAAAAACTTATAGTTCCGGCAAGTTAATATGGCAATATAAATAATTAATTATAGTATTTACCAACATTTTTATATTTTTGCAGCTTCGAAATGTCAATTATTTCGGAGCTTTTAATTTTATTGATATGGGTTTTAAAGAAGAGATACAACGCAGAAGAACTTTTGGAATAGTTAGTCACCCCGATGCAGGTAAAACTACATTAACTGAAAAATTATTATTGTTTGGTGGAGCAATTCATGTTGCAGGTGCTGTAAAAAGCAATAAAATTAAAAAAACAGCTACTTCTGACTTTATGGAGATCGAACGTCAGCGTGGTATTTCTGTAGCTACGTCTGTAATGGGTTTTGAATATAATGGTAAGAAGATTAATATTTTGGATACGCCTGGTCACCAGGATTTTGCCGAAGATACTTTCCGTACATTAACTGCTGTCGATAGTGTTATTATTGTAATTGATTCTGCAAAAGGAGTAGAGCCACAAACTCGTAAACTAATGGAAGTTTGCCGAATGCGCAAAACTCCGGTAATGGTGTTTATCAATAAGCTTGACCGCAGTGGTAAAGACCCTTTTGAATTACTTGATGATATTGAAAATGAACTTAAAATTCATGTGCGCCCGTTAAGCTGGCCTATTAGTAATGGACCAACATTTAAAGGTGTTTATAGTTTATACGAAGAAAAACTCAACTTATTTAGTGGCGAAGTTAAGCAGACAATTGAAAAGTCAATTGAATTTAAAGATGTAAATAATCCTGTCTTAGAAGAATATATCGGAGATAAATATGCTAATACTCTTCGTGAGGAATTAGAACTGATTACTGAAGTTTATCCAAAATTCGAGATCAACGATTATTTGTCTGCTGATTTGGCTCCTGTATTTTTTGGCAGTGCGTTAAATAATTTTGGCGTTAAGGAATTATTAGACTGCTTTATTAATATAGCACCCTTTCCAAGACCTGTAACTGCAGAAGAACGAGATATTGATCCATTTGAAAATAAATTCTCAGGATTTATTTTTAAGATTCATGCCAATATGGATCCGAATCATCGTAATCGTTTGGCATTTGTAAAAATATGTTCAGGATCTTTTAAACGAAACACTAATTATTTGCATGTAAGAGCAGGAAAGAAAATGAAATTTTCTTCGCCAACAGCATTTATGGCCGAAAAGAAATCAATTATTGAAGAAGCTTTCCCGGGTGATATTGTTGGCATACATGATACAGGTAATTTTAAAATTGGTGATACATTAACTGAAGGTGAAGTAATCCATTTTAAAGGATTACCTAGTTTCTCTCCGGAAATGTTCCGCTATGTCGAGAATGCCGATCCAATGAAATATAAACAATTAGCTAAGGGTCTCGATCAGCTTATGGATGAAGGTGTGGCGCAGCTTTTTACTAATAAATTCAATGGCCGTAAAATAATTGGAACCGTAGGTCAATTACAATTTGATGTTATCCAATTTCGCTTAGAACATGAATATGGTGCTAAATGTAAATACGAACCAATTCAAATGCATAAAGCCTGTTGGATTGAGTCTGATGACAAAGAACAACTTGAAGATTTTGGCAAAAGAAAATTTAGTTCTATAGCTATTGATAAACATGGCAGAGAAGTATTTATGGCCGATTCACCTTATTCTTTACAAATGGCTCAGGAGAAATTCGATAAAATAAAATTTCATTTTACTTCAGAATTTTAAAATTCCATTAAACCTTTTAAAGACAAAAAGGTCTTTTTATTAATGAGAATCTTAAATTATAATTTTGTGATAAAAGTGGCAAAGAGGTGTTTGTTTAGTTTGATAACACTTTTGGTAATAAATAATTCAGTTTTTACTCAAGATTTTGAGAAGCGTAATATTGAAATTTCTAAAATAACAGAGTCACCTAAAATTGATGGCATACTGGATGATATTGCATGGAAAAGTGCTTCAGTAGCAAACAATTTTTTTCAATTCGAACCATATAATGGAAAAGAACCTTCTTTGCCAACAGAAGTAAAGATTGCTTATGATAATTATGCAATATATATTGGTGCTACATTATATGATTCAAACCCCGACAGCATTTTAAAAGAACTTTCGGTAAGAGATGCTTTTGATGCAGCTAATGCAGATTTATTTGCAGTAATATTAAATCCTTTTAATGACGGTGTAAATGCTGTTAACTTTATGGTTTCAGCTGCAGGAGTACAATCCGATGCAAAACTAATAGGTAACGATGATGATAACAACTGGGATGCAGTATGGGAAAGCGAAGTTAAAATCACAGAATTTGGTTGGGTGGCTGAAATCAAAATACCATATTCTGCATTGCGATTTCCAAAAAATAATAATCAAACATGGGGGATTCATTTTTTTAGAAATATACGTAGATACAGGGAATGGGATACATGGAATTTTGTTGATATAAACATTCAGGGATTTGTAAATCAAATGGGCGAAGTAAGCGGAATTAAAGATATTGAGCCTCCTTTGCGCTTATCAGTTACTCCTTATATTTCAGCTTACATCCAAAATAATGCTGATAATAATAAATGGGGAAGCGATTTTAATGCCGGTATGGATTTGAAATGGGGAATAAACCAGAGTTTTACATTAGATATGATTTTGATTCCTGATTTTGGTCAGGTACAATCCGATGATGAAGTCTTAAATCTTTCGCCTTATGAGATAATGTATGATGAAAAACGTCCGTTTTTTACTGAAGGTACTGAATTATTTGATAAAGGAAAAATTTTTTATTCGAGAAGAATCGGTTCCATGCCAAAGAATTATGATGATGCTGAAGATCAGTTAAATGTAAATGAATCCGTAATTGAAAACCCTATTGAAACAAAATTACTTAATGCAACCAAAATATCGGGAAGAACGGACAATGGTTTGGGAATAGGTTTTTTCAATGCCATGACCGGTTCATCTGATGCGATAATTTTGGATACAATTACAGGAGAAAAACGTAATTATCAAACACAAGGATTTACGAATTATAATATGCTTGTTATTGATCAATCACTTAAAAATAATTCTTACCTAAGTTTTGTTAATACCAATGTTCTACATGCTGAGGAGAATTACAGTGCAAATGTTACCGGAACTGAATTTAGAATAAAAAATAAAGAAAATTCATATCAACTATTTGGCAGAGGATCTGTAAGCCAGATTTACACAGACTCAACTGATTTAGGACATGCATACTTACTACATTTTTCGAAAACAAAAGGAAACTTCCTTTTCGAAGCATCACATAGTACAGAATCTGATACTTATGATCCAAATGACTTAGGATATATAAGACAAAATAATGAATCAGTATGGGATTTGGAACTCGGTTATAATATAAATGAACCTTTCTGGAAGGTACTTAACTGGCATAATGAAATTTCTTTTAGACATACCAGCCTTTATAATCCTAGGAAATATTCTGATTTTGAAGTTAATTTCAGAACAAACACAACATTTGCAAAAAAATATTTGCACTTAGGCTTCTTTACCGAGGTTAAACCATTTAATTGGCATGATTACTTCGAACCAAGAGTTGACGGATGGAGATATAATCGTCATAAAATGATGTTCTCACAAATATGGCTTTCTACTGATTACAGAAAGAAACTTGCATTGAGTTTAAGAGCAGGCGGTTGGATAGCTTTTGAATATAACCAATATGGATATAATTACAGTCTAGAACCGAGAATAAGGTTTAGTGATAAATGGCTTTTGATATATGATTTCAACTTGCATACTGCATTCAATACATACGGTTATATTGAAGATTATACAGATGTTTCTGGCAATACTGTGATTAATTTTGGTGAACGTGATCAACAAACCATGACAAATACAATTAATACTAACTATATTTTCAATAATAAATCGTCTTTAAGTTTGCGTGTAAGACATTATTGGAGCAGGGTAGAATATACCGATTTCTATGAATTGTTGGAGGATGGATCTTTGAGTCCATCTATAGGTTACGATACCTATGGTGAAGATAATAATTATAACTACAATGCTTTTACAATTGATATGCAATACTTATGGCGTTTTGCACCCGGCAGTGAATTATCACTTGTTTGGAAAAATTCAATTTCCACCAACGAAACGGAAATTATCAATAGCTTTTTAGAAAATCTCAATAATACTTTTCAGTCACCTCAAATAAATAGTATCTCTTTAAAAATATTATATTATTTGGATTATCAGTATTTAGTAAAAAAATAAAGTAATTCATTTTTTGGAATATTTAGGATTACTCCAAACCTTCAAATTTGATGCAATAAAATCAATAATTTGTTGATTTTCCTCTTTCCCCGATCCTTTAATTGTTACAGGCTTGCCTATATTTATATAAATGGGTTTATCCCTGTTGATTGGACCAAGGTCTTTTACTAGCTTCCCATTGCCCCAAAAGTCCGTTTTAATGGCCATCGGTATTACTTTTACACCAGATGATTTAGCTAATCTTACTCCTAAGGAATTAAATTCTTCAGGTTTAAATGTTTCTCTTCTTCCTCCTTGTGGGAAAATAACAACAGAAGTACCTTCCTTTAAAAATTCTTGCCCTTGCTTCATTACAGAAATAAAATCTTCTCTTGAATTTGATCTTCCAACAGCAATGGGTTTTCTGGCTCTCATTACCGGCCCAAAAAGAAAATGTTTAGTTAAACTTTCTTTTACTACAAAAGTCACTTCCATAAATGGAGCAATCAAACATGGGAATATCATCGATTCCATTGCACTCATATGATTGCTGACAATTATAACAGGCTCATTACAATTCCTTAAATTATCAAAACCTTCAATATGAAACTTGCCACCGCAATTTTCAATAAGCTTAAAAACATCATAAGATGATAATGACCAGGACTTTCTGTCATATTTATTTTGCAAAGCTAATTTTCTGTTTTTAAATATGAGTTGTATATATTTTATTACAAAATATAACCGTGTGTTTAGAAATAGTTTGTCAATAAAAAGCCTGGAGTTATTTTTTGAAGTGTAATTATTTTCTGGGAAAATATCCAGATTCAAGTTTTCCATTCAAGCTAAATTTATAAAGTACAAGCGAAGATAAACAAAATTCAAAACGAAAATAAAAAAGGGATAGAGAAATTTATCAATTATAATCCCTATTTATGGTACCCAGTATTTATTTTTCAACTTCAATCAATACATCATCTTTCATTACAGTATCTTCAGGATGAAAATTAATTTTATTTATTTTCCCATGAATATTTGAAATAATCTCGTTTTGCATTTTCATTGCCTCAAGAATGAGTAAAGGTTCTCCTTCTTTTATTACCTGGTTTTCTTCAACTAAAAACTCAATAATTTTACCGGACATTGGTGCTTGTATTTGTTCAATCTTCGATTCTTCTTTGTTTTTAGCAAGGTATTTACGTCTTTTATATGAAAATGGAGACTCAACAGAAACAGGATAACTTATGCCATTTACAAGAATTTCGTACTGATTTTGATTTTTCTCAATAATATCAACAAGATATTTTTTCTTTTTCCATATTATATAAACAAAGCCCTGTTTATCTGAGACAATTTCAATAGGTATATTCTCTTTACCTTGTTTTATATAAAGTTCTTTTGGATTAACAAATTCATATTTCTTGTTGTTTCCCGTACAAGCAATAAACTTTTGTTTATTTTTTTTTGATTTTGAGAACATCATAATTTCAAGGTATTAGTTACAACTATTTCAATCTCTTATTCATTAACCAGGGTGTCATATTTTTTCCCTTTTCATAATCAACAAATGTTTCATTCTCTATATCTAGTTGAACATTATAATTTAGTGCAGCCCAGAATGCTGCAATCATTTCTTCGTCCTGTTCCTGGTGATACAATTGCTTCATATCTTTTACTATAAATGATGTAGAAATATCTCCCTTTTTAAATTTAGGATGATTCAATACCGCTTTACAAAAAGGTATGGTTGTTTTTACTCCTTGTATCTGAAGTTTATTTAAAGCTAACAATGAGTTACTTATAGCTTTTTCGCGAGTTTCTCCGTAACAAATCAGTTTTGCAAGCATTGAATCAAAGTTTGCAGTTACATTCGAACCTTCTGTCACACCTGTATCGAATCTGCAATTTTTTCCTTTTGCAACATAAATTTTTTCAATTGTACCAAGATAAGGAGTAAAACCCGACTGAACATCTTCAGCATTAATTCTGCACTCAATTGCCCAGCCATTTATTTTTACATCTTTTTGTTTTACAGTAAGTTTTTCGTCTTGTGCTATGCGTATTTGCCATTCAACTATATCAAATCCTGTCACCATCTCGGTAACGGGATGTTCAACCTGAATACGGGTATTCATCTCCATAAAATAAAAATTACCCGACTCATCCAAAAGGAACTCAACTGTTCCGGCATTTCTGTAATTCGATGCTTTTGCAATATTAATAGCTGATTCTCCCATTTTGGTTCGTAACTCATCATTTAGGGCAATAGAAGGTGATTCTTCTATTAATTTTTGATGTTTTCGCTGAATTGAACATTCTCGCTCACCTAAATGAATAATATTTCCATGATGATCGGCAAGAATTTGAAATTCAATATGGCGAGGATTTCTAACATATTTTTCCATAAAAACAGATGGATCGGCAAATGCTTTTTCAGCTTCGTTTTGAGCTAAACGAAGCATCTTTTCTATATCTTCAATGTTTTCAACAATGCGCATACCTCGACCACCACCACCAGATGCTGCTTTTATTATCACCGGCAAACCAATTTTTTGTGCTAATAATTTTGCATGTTTAGTATTTCTTATGTTTCCACTACTACCCTCAAGTAGGGGAATGTTATGATTTGATGCTAACTGTTTAGCAATGGTTTTATTTCCCAATTTATAAATTGAATCAGGAGAAGGGCCAATAAATGTAATTTTTTCATCAATACATTTTTGTGCAAAATATGGATTCTCTGCTAAATATCCATATCCGGGATGAACTGCATCAATATCATATTCTTTAATACAATAAATTATTCTTTCAATGTCTAAAAACTCCGGAATGTCATTAGTAATTTCGGTAAAATCAATAATTTCATCCATAAACTGTAAATAAAATGCACTTGGCTCTTTGGATGTTTTTATTCCATAAGTTTTTATTCCCATCTTTTTTGCGGTCTCCGAAATACGGATTGCAATTTCTCCTCGGTTAGCTATTAATATTGATTTTATTTTTTTCATTATTTAGATTTTAGTACTGAGTATCAAAACTTATCGGGTATCTAATATCTTGCTTCTCAAATCTAATTTTTAATTCGCAATTCATAATTATCATAAAGGTATATTCCCATGCTTTCTTGCTGGTTGGTCAACGTGTTTATTTTCCAGCGTTTCGAAAGCAGTTATCAGTTTTTTGCGAGTATCAGCAGGATCAATCACTTCGTCAATATAACCTTTCTCATCTGCAATGTATGGATTAGCAACCTCTTGCCTGTACCTTGTAGCAAACTCTTTTTTTAATTTTTCAGGATCTTCCGCATTTTGTAATTCTTTTTTATATAATATAGAAACTGCGCCTTCAGGTCCCATTACAGCAATTTCGGCAGTTGGCCAGGCAAAGTTATAATCACCTCCAATATTTTTGCTATTCATAACACAGAAAGCTCCACCGTAAGATTTTCTCATAATAACAGTAATCTTAGGGACTGATGCTTCACTATAAGCAAATAATAATTTTGCACCATGTTTAATTATACCACTATGTTCCTGATCAAGACCGGGTAAAAATCCGGGAACATCTTCAAGTGTTAAAATCGGAATGTTAAACGAATCGCAAAATCTAATAAAACGGGCACCTTTTAATGATGAGTTAATATCAAGTACACCTGCCAAGACTTTTGGTTGATTAGCAACTACACCAATTGCTTTTCCATTTAAGCGTGCAAAACCTATAACAAGATTGGGAGCAAAATGCTCAGATACTTCAAAAAATGACTCTGTATCAATTATTAATTCAATTACTTTCTTTACATCATAAGGTTTGTTCGGATCATCTGGAACTATTGCTCTTAGTTTATCAATATTTTTATCCCTTTTAGTATTAGTATCAATGTATGGAGGATTTTCCAGGTTATTTGATGGAAAAAAAGATAGTATTTTTTTTACACCAAGTAATGCATTTTCTTCATCCTCATATATAAAATTGGCTACACCACTTTTTCTGGCATGGACTTCTGCACCACCCAATTCTTCGAAACTGACTTCTTCGTTTAAAACTTCTTTAACTACATTCGGACCTGTAACAAACATATAACTTGTTTTTTTAGCCATAAAAACAAAATCGGTCAGGGCAGGAGAATATACTGCTCCTCCGGCAGCAGGACCCAGAATAACTGATATTTGCGGAATTACACCTGATGACTGAATATTACGATGAAAAATACTGGCATAACCCGATAAACTCGCTACACCTTCCTGAATACGAGCTCCACCCGAATCAATTAAACCGATAATTGGTGCACCAACACGTAAGGCTAGATCCTGAATTTTTATTATCTTTTTAGCATGTACTGTGCCAAGTGAACCTCCCATAACATTAAAATCCTGGGAGTAAATGTAAACTAACCGGCCGTTTATTCGACCATGGCCTATAACAACACCATCACCAAATGCTTCATCAATTTTACCAAAACCAGTATCCGGCGTAGCAGAAGTTACAAATGCATCCAACTCTTCAAATGAATCTTTATCAAATAATAAAGCTATACGCTCTCGTGCATGTAATTTACCTTTAGCATGTTGTTTCTTTATTTTATCAGGATCATTTTGAACTTTAAATCGTTCAATCCTGTTCAGGAAGTCTTTGTAGATTTTACCATTAATATCCATGTGCCTTGGATTAATTATATATTATATGTTTTAGAACACATTCAAATTTTCAAGCACAAATTTAATATTATTTGTAATTTGTTGTTCAATAAGATTTTACTGATTAATAATTTTTCGAAATATCCTTTTTGTACCTAAAATATCTAAATTTTATCGATATAAATATATGAAATTAATATAATAGTCAAATTTTTTATGCTAAAAATTAACTAACAATTGTTTAGTTTGAATGTTCATTACCAATGTTTTATGTATTGTTAAACTTACTGTAATACCCTGTTTATAGGAAGTTTGGAAACATGTTTGGAAATTGCAATCGTTTGCGAAATACCATATAATTTTAACCGACAACTAACATTCGTATTCACTTTAGGTGAATTAAAATTTGAAAAATCAAATTGAATATTTAACTTGATGAGTTTATAAATCTTACGTGTTATGAAAAAGCTTATTACATTGCTATTGTTTTCTATTTTCATTCAGGCAAATGCACAAGAGTTTACCTATAAAGAAAAGAAAGAGCTTAAAGGTTATTCTGATTATATTATGGATAGTAAGTTTTCGCCTTTCAGAAATTACTTTGCTTTAACAATTGGTAATAATACCCTTGAAATTTATGATAAAGACTGGAAGAAAATATTTAGTCACCAGGGAAATCCCAAATCAGTCGGAGGTCATATCTCATTCTCGCCAGATGAAAAATATTTAGCTTATGCCAAATATAAAAGTGATAATGATATTGCCATAATACGGCTTAAAGATCGAAAAATAATTCAGGTGTTAAATGGTCATTCACATATTATTAATAAAGTAGAATTTAGTCATAATGGGAGATTTCTTGCCAGTGTTTCTTCCGACGAAACAGCTTGTATCTGGAAATGGGAAAACGAGCAGATGGTTCTACTTCAAAAATTTACTTATGAAAATGCTGTTATGGGTGTAAGTTTCAATTACAATGATGAGTATTTACTAACTGGTGGTAATAATAAGATGATTCATTTGTATAAAAATATTAATGATAAATACATACTTTCTGATACTATTTCAGCTTTAAAATACTGGGTATATGATGTTTGTTTTCATCCCTCTGTAAATGAATTTGTTACTTCCTCACAGTATGAGGTCAGAAGATATAATATAAATAAACAGAAAATATTATTTAAAGATAGTATAAAGATTCGGGTTAACAGATCGCTTAAATACAATTCTACAGGTGAATATCTGGTGTTTGGAAAGTATCAGGATCTTGTTATTTTAAAAGTAGATAACAATAATATGGTTGAATATGAAAGTATATACCGGCACAGTGATTATGTATTTGGGGGGACATTTAGTGATGATGGATTATTTCTTACATCGTTCAGTTCAGATAAGTCATCAATTATATGGGAGTTAACAGGGGTAGAACCTTCGCGAAAATCATTGATTACAGATTATATGGATGGCGAATTAACTTCGGTGCAAAAAATAATACTAACATCAGAAGTAATTGAAAATATTTTAAACAAATTAGAAAAAAAATTAACAGCACCACGCGATGAATTTGAAACAACGATTCAATATTCTGAAAGAAGAAAGAATTTAAAATCTGAAGTTTTAGCTCAGTTACAATATTATACCGAAAAGCATTACGGTTTAAAATCTAAGCCGGGAGGAAAAATTGAAATACCAATTGCAAGGTTAATAGGATATAATGCCGACTTGCAAATATATAAAATACGATTTTTGGAAACTGATGCAGGTATTAAAATACCAACTGAAGATGCAAAATCATTTAAACTTAATTGGGGTAAAGCTTATTTGCAGGCAAATAAAGTGAAAAATACAGACGGTAAATCATTCGAGTATTCCAATTTTGAAATGGTTCATCCTGTCAGTAAAAAAATATTTTCTGTTATGCCTGTTGAAAATCCTTTTCACCTCGTAAAACGTAGCAGAAACATTAATATTCAAAAGGGTAGAGCAGAATCGGATATTATAAAAACAGAGAAAAAAGCTGTTGGAGAAGACATATTGGGTATTGATCGTGCATTAATATTCGCAACTAACATTTACGACTCATTTTCGGAACTTGTTAATCCTGTTATTGATGCAAGCGCAGTTGCTGAAGAATTGCAAACAAACTATTTTGTTGGAACGGAACTTGTTGTAAATCCGACATTGAAAGAAGCAATAGAAAAGATTCGTGAGTATGCAAAATTAGAATACAGCAAAAACGATAACTTATTAATTTTTTTTGCCGGACATGGAATTTATGATGAAGTTTTTAAAGAAGGATACATAATATCTCGTGATTCGAAATCAGATGATGTGGCAAAAACTTCGTATTTATCACATTCCAATTTACGAACAATGATAAATAATATTCCATGTAATCATATTTTATTAGTAATGGATGTATGTTTCGGTGGCACATTCGATCCCTTAATTGCATCGCGAAGTAGAGCTGTTGCTGATATGTATAATGAAGTTACAAATGAAGAATTTATTAAACGCAAAAAGAAATATAAAACCCGTTTATATCTAACCTCAGGCGGTAAAGAATATGTTCCCGATGGTCGACCAGGACATCACTCTCCGTTTGCACGGAAATTTTTAGAAGCATTGCGAAATTATGGCGGAAATGACGGAATATTAACTATAAATGAAATTATTCAATACGTAGAAAAAGTAGAACCACAACCGCAATTTGGCGAATTTGGTGATAATGAACCGGGAAGTGATTTTATACTATTGGTTAAATAATTAACTAGTTTAAGTGTTTACTGGTTTATTTGAAGTGTCTAATTGTTGTTTACCATTAAATTTATGATATACTTAGTTATTTATAATTACCTGTAAACTTATGAACCGTTAAACTCTTAAACCAATACTTTTACCAGAACATACTTTTCTGCTTTATTGCCCCTTCATGTTCCAGTAACCACTGTTTTTTCAATAGTCCACCGGCATAACCTGTTAAACTTCCATCGTTTCCAATTACCCTGTGGCAGGGTATTATAATAGGTATGGGGTTCTTTCCATTTGCCGAGGCTATAGCACGTATTGCTTTTTCATTACCAAATTGTTTCGAAAGTTCAAGATATGAAATAGTTTTACCGTAAGGAATCTTTATTAATAAATTCCAAACTTTTCCCTGAAACTCAGTTCCTTCAGGGTTTATTCCAACACTAAATTCTTTCCGTTCTCCCTTAAAATACTCATCTAATTGGTTTATACATTTCTGAATTTGAACTGGAATTATTTTCAGTTTAAAGAAATCATCAGTAAATTCAATTTTTATAATATCACACTCGTTTGAGATAATTCTCAAATTACCAATGGGTGATTTGTAGTAAGTCTCGAACATTATTTATAAAAGGTAGCAGTAGTTTTATATTGCTTTATCGTCCTGCGGGTTTGAAGTTGTGCGGGTTTTTCGCCTTGTTTCATCCCGGATAGCTATCGGGACCCGTTACCGAAAGTAAAGATAACAAAAACTTGCCTGCTGGCAAGCAGGTTGTCAAAATACTACTGCACCCCGCATGTTTTATGACCCGATGTTGAACGAAACCTAAAGGTAGCTAAAGAAATTACTT
>JAUWQL010000137.1 GCA_030611105.1 Bacteroidales bacterium | reverse complement strand
AAATCACTATGCCCGTTTGCAGTTATTACAATAATTATTACATCACTATGATATACAGCTTCTGAAAGATTATTGCCCACATAATTTAACCTGATTTTATCCGATTTATCACCGAACTGTATGGTATAATCATGGTCTTTAATATATTTTATCCGCTCCTCAGATCTATTATATAAAGAAACCTCATATCCTTCGAGAAAAATATACCCTGCAGTCACCAATCCACCACTTCCAGCTCCAATTACAGTATATTTTTTTTTACTCATTGTATAAAATTATTTGTTATTAGTGATGCACATTTAATGACAATCTATGAAACATCCATGCACTTTCAGTTCACAACTTAGCGAAGCCTGTCTGCCGACAGGTAGTCGATCTCATGAGCGTTAGCTAGTAAAAAGGTATAATTATAACTTGCCTGCGGCAGACAGGGGTTACCGGATTTCTTCTTTATTATTTTTCCAATCTTCCATTCCTGTCCGCTTGATCGTTGGCCATTGAAAAGGCAGGCGGGATTCCATTATTCTTTACTTTCATAAAATACTTATTTGTCGAAATAATTAGTATTCTAATAATAAACCCATACTTCTATCGAATTTGATGTTAGCCTGGGCTTTTTTAATTAACACCATAATATTATAAGTTTCGTTTATTCAGCAACATTGTCGACAGTGCTATAAAGAATCCAATATAACCTGCAGCAAGTAAAACAGTAATTCCTACAGGAAGCTTTTCAGGCAATAGCCCAATCTCGCTAAAATCTAATGAACTTGTTCCTGAAGCATTTGTATATGATTTTTCCGATGCCATAGTAAGAAATTCAGGAGTTGGCGTTAAGTTAGAAATAATTTTAATAGGGAAAAATTTTCTTGCTTCTGCTTTGAACATTACCCTGATAATTGGCTCTATTGGGAAAAAATATAATATAAACATGATAATCGACAGTCCATTATTCCGTAAAATTATTGAAATAAGTAATCCCAGAGTCATATAACCTATTGCCTGAACAAAGTATACCAATAATAAATAAGAATTTTCGAAGATTACACTAAAACTAAGGTCTTTTGTGTTAATTAATCCAAAAATTAATACTGCTAATAACACCATTATAAAGGTATAAACAGCAATCGTAAAAATAAGTATTAACTTACCCCTAATAAGATCGTTTCGACTCAATCCATCTATCACATTTTGCCGAAATGTTCTGAAAGAAAACTCATTCCCTACTATAACAATAATTACAATTGCCAAAAACAGGTTAAACCAGCTTGCAACCCATGGAAAAAACTGCCAAATGTTTGGAAATTGATACAGACCTTTAATTGAAAAACCGGGAATGCTAAAATGTGCTCTTGAAACAACCAGTATCACTAAAAAGAAAAGTAAAAAATGAATAATCATTAAAGTTTTGAAGGTAGGATATGATAGTGCTTTTATTTTTTCCAGATTGAATAACTTTTTCATTTTATATAAATTAATTCGAGTGTTTATTTTATTTAACTAATTCTAAAAACTGATCTTCCAGACTCTGTTTTTTAACCACAATTTTCGAAAGAGTAAATCCCTTTTCAAAACAAAACTTACTCAAATCTGCTGATTTAAAATTGGTATTTAAAACTACCGCTAAATCATTTTCGACCATACAAACCTTACTTGTTAATTCAGAATCATTTAAAATCTCCGTAAGTTCATCTATCCTTTCTGATTGTATAAATACTGTTTCATCTGAAGATAATAATTCACCAACTCTACCATTTGCAATTAATTCGCCTGATTTTAAAATTGCAACATGTGAACAAACTTTTTCAACTTCATCAAGAATATGACTGGCTATAATGATCGTTTTACCTTCTTTTGCCTGCGACTGAATAATATTTCTTACTTCTGCAAATCCTTCAGGATCTAAACCATTTGTCGGTTCATCCAGAACCAAAACTTCCGGGTTACCAATAAGAACCGAGGCCATTGACATTCGCTGTTTCATGCCAAGTGACAGATGCCCAAAATTAGTGTGTTTTCTTTTTAGAAGATTTGCTACACCCAGGGCATGATTAATATCTTCATCAGGAGCGTCTTTAATTTTTGCAACAATTTTTAAATTCTCCCACAATGTCAGGTAAGGGTAAAAATTGGGAGTTTCTATTAAAGCACCAATTCTGCGACGGGCAAGTTTAGTAAAAGGTTTTTCGAACCATTGATAATCTCCTCCATTAGCATTCAATATTCCCAGAATAACAGCTAAAGTAGTAGTTTTTCCACTTCCGTTAGGTCCCAGAATACCATAAACTTCTCCTTTCTTTACTTCAAAAGATACATTTCGGATAGCCTGAATATTCCCGTAATTTTTACTAAGATTGTTTATTTTTAATACTGTTTCCACAAATTCTATTATTTATATGGTTAATTAAAAAAGGGATGCTTTTACATCCCAGCCAAGTTATAATTTTTTTAATACAAATCAATATATTAATTTAATTCCCTAATTCAGAGAAAAATTTAATTCTTATTAACCTGATTTCCTCCTCCGAATATTCATCTTCTCCAAGCTCTTCCAAAGCGGCATCAATAGATTCTGTTTCAGCCTCTTCCCGGAAATATTCGTAAATATCTTCCTGTTTATCTTCATCAATAGTATCATTGATATAATAATCGATATTTAATTTAGTTCCAGACTGAACAATTGATTCAATTTCATCAAGCAATTGAAACATTTCCAAACCCTTAGCATCAGCCAGATCCTTTAAAGATATTTGTCGGTCAATGCTTTGAATAATATAAACCTTCATCCCTGATTTATTCACAACCGATTTAACAACCATATCCATTGGCCGGATAATCTCTTTCTCCTCAACATATTTTTTAATTAACTCGATAAATTCCTTACCGTATTTCTGAGCCTTACCTGCACCGACACCAGCAATTTGTTGCATCTCTTCTAAAGTAATCGGATATTGAATGGCCATATCTTCAATTGAAGGATCCTGAAATATTACAAATGGAGGCAAATTCAAATCTTTTGCTACCTTCTTCCTTAAGTCCTTTAAAATATTAGAAAGCTCTGTATCTAAGGCCCCGGTTTTTCCCGCACCCGACTTAGTATCCATCTCATCATCGGAAGATTCATAATCATGATCCTTTGTTAAAGTAAATGAAGTTGGATTTTTAATAAAACTTCTCCCTGCCTCATTAACACTTAACAATCCATAATTTTCAATATCCTTGTCAATAAAACCAGCCACAAGTGCTTGTCTTAAAACGGCATTCCAATATTTTGGGTCTTCTTTCGAGCCTTCGCCAAAAACATCTAACTCATGATGTTTATACGATTTAATAACCGTATTTTTAACTCCTGCAAGTACATTTGCAACATGCTCTGATTTGAATTTTTCTTTAACAGCTATAATTGTATCTAACGCCAAAACAACATCATCTTGTCCTTCGAATTGTTCTTTTGGATGATTACAGTTATCACAGTTTTCACAATTTTCAATGTGGTATTCTTCTCCAAAATAATGTAATAGTATTTTCCTTCGGCAAACAGCAGTTTCAGCATATGCTACAGTTTCTAATAACAATTGCTTCCCTATTTCCTGCTCTGCTAAAGGTTTCCCCTGCATAAATTTTTCAAGCTTCTGAATATCTTTATAGCTATAAAACGTTAAACATTTCCCCTCGCCACCATCACGACCTGCCCGACCTGTTTCCTGGTAATAACCTTCAAGACTTTTGGGAATATCATAATGAATTACGAACCGAACATCAGGTTTATCAATACCCATACCAAATGCAATAGTTGCAACAATTACATCAACATCTTCCATAAGGAATCTGTCTTGATTCTGACTACGTGTTGCAGCATCCATTCCTGCATGATACGGTAAAACTTTTATGCCGTTTACCTTTAAAATCTCGGCAAGTTCCTCAACTTTCTTTCTGCTTAAACAATAAATTATTCCCGATTTTCCGGAGTTGTTTTTTATAAATTTTATAATCTCTTTGGCTGCATTAACCTTTGGTCTTACTTCATAGTAAAGATTTTCACGATTAAATGAAGACTTAAAAACATTGGCATCCAGCATATCCAGATTTTTCTGAATATCACTTTGAACTTTAGGTGTAGCTGTAGCAGTTAATGCAATTAAGGGAGCAACTCCAATTTTATTTATTATGGGACGGATACGTCTGTATTCAGGTCTGAAATCGTGACCCCATTCCGAAATACAATGCGCCTCATCAACTGCATAAAAGGAAATTTTTATTTGTTTCAAGAAAAGAATATTTTCCTCCTTAGTAAGTGATTCAGGTGCTACATAAAGCAACTTTGTTTTACCATCCTTAACATCTTGTTTTACTTTTTGCATTTGAGTTTTTGTCAAAGAGGAATTAAGAAAATGTGCTATCCCTTCTTCTGTACTAAACCCACGCATTGCATCTACCTGATTTTTCATTAATGCTATAAGAGGCGATATTACAATTGCTGTTCCGTCCATAATTAAGGAGGGCAATTGATAACATAATGATTTACCACCTCCGGTTGGCATTAAAACAAATGAATCGTTACCTTCAAGTACATTTCTTATAACAACCTCCTGGTTGCCTTTAAATGCATCAAATCCAAAATATTTTTTCAGGTTATCTTTTAATGAAATATCAGCTCCTACACTCATGCCAAACAATATATTATAATAAAACGATTTAGGTCAATTTATAAAATAAATAAAAAAAATCTGAACGAACAAACTTTTAATTTATTTCTAAAACATGTTTTAAAACGAAACTTTCTGTGTTTATCTTAAAAATAAATACATTTGTACATAAATTTACAATAAATTTTTAAAATCATTATATCAAATCCGACATTTTTATACACTTTTTGATTAATATCGGATTTTTAAACTATTTATATATGAACATTATCGAATTAGCTAAAAATACAATTTTACAGGAATCTGAATCTATCAGGAAATTAGCCGATTACATTGATCAGGATTTTGAAAAGACTGTAAAAACCATATATCAAAGTAAAGGCAGAGTTATTGTTACCGGTATTGGGAAAAGCGCTAATATTTCTCAAAAAATTGTTGCCACTTTAAACTCAACAGGTACTCCTGCAATTTTCATGCATGCTGCTGACGCTATACATGGAGATTTAGGAATTATTCAAGAGGATGATGTAATTATTTGCATTTCAAAGAGTGGAAATACTCCCGAAATAAAAGTACTTGTTCCGCTCATTAAAAGCAGAGGGAATACTTTGATTGGAATGGTGTCTAATGCAGATTCATTTTTAGGAAAACAGTCCGATTATGTTTTAAAATCAACTGTCAATAAAGAAGCCTGCCCAAATAATCTTGCTCCCACAAATAGTACAACAGCTCAGCTTGTAATTGGTGACGCTCTTGCCGTATGCTTACTAGAATACCGTGGATTTTCAAGTGAAGATTTTGCGAAATTTCATCCTGGAGGTGCTTTAGGTAAAAAACTTTACATGCGCGTTAACGACTTGTATAAAAACAATGAAGTTCCTAAGGTTACTGAAAATGAAAATGTAAAAAATGTAATAATCGAAATAAGTTCAAAACGCCTTGGAGCAACTGTTGTTTTAGACAAGTCAGATAAAGTTCTCGGAATAGTCACAGATGGTGATATCAGGCGTATGCTTCAAAAACATGATTCATTCAAAAATTTAACAGCCAAAGATATCATGTCGAAAAATCCAAAGACTGTAAACAAGGATGAACTTGCTATAAATGCTTTTCATTTAATGGAAAATAATAATATTACCCAACTTGTAGTAGTACAAAAAGACAAATATATTGGCATGGTTCACTTGCATGATATTTTGAGAGAAGGGATTGTATAAAAGATGTCTTCTGAAGGAAATAATATGAGTTTTCTTGAACATCTTGAAGAATTAAGATGGCATTTGATTCGTGCTTTTTCTGCAGTTATTATTATTGCTATCGCAGCTTTTGTATTTCATGAAATTGTTTTCGATAAAATAATTCTTGCTCCTAAAAATCCTGACTTTTATACAAACAAACTCTTATGTCTTTTAGGCCAAAAAGTTGACATACCCAAGTTATGTATAAATACAAAATCATTTCAGCTTATAAGCATTAAAATGGCAGGTCAATTTACCATGCACATTACTACGTCTATATTTGCAGGTATAATTGTTGGTTTTCCATATATATTTTGGGAGTTTTGGCGCTTTATTAAACCTGCACTACATGAAAATGAAGCTAAACACACACGGGGAGCTGTATTGATTAGTTCATTACTTTTCTTGACTGGAGTGCTATTTGGTTATTTTATAATTGCTCCTTTGTCAATTCATTTTTTAGGATCATATAATGTAAGTGATCAGGTCGTTAACCAAATTAATTTAAAATCCTATATTGGAACCATAACATCTGTTACACTTGCTGCAGGCATAACTTTTGAACTCCCTGTTTTAATATATTTTTTAAGTAAAGCCGGACTAATAACACCTGAATTCCTTAAAAAATATCGACGCCATTCTATAATCGTTATTTTAATTTTGGCAGCAACAATCACTCCTCCTGACATTTTTAGCCTGATTCTTGTTACATTTCCACTTATAATACTTTACGAGGCAGGAATAATAATTTCCAGAAAAATCGTTAAAAGAGCACACAAATAAAGAACAAAGCTTTATATTTATTGTTTTAGATGTCAAATAATGAGAAAGAAATTCACATTTTGGATTATTATAATTGTGTTCCTGTTAAAAGGGACATTATCGTTTGGTCAAATCACTAAAATTCGTGGTACAATCACAGATGCAGCGACATTAGAACCTCTCCCTTTTGTTAATGTAACATTTAAAAACTCATCTGTTGGCACAATTACTAATACGGATGGTGAATATTTTCTCGAAACACGAAATTATTATGATTCTGTTATTGTTTCTTTTGTAGGCTATAAACAGCAATCACATTTTGTCGATAAAAATCATTTTCAAGAAATCAATTTTTCACTAAAAGCCAAAATATTTGAATTAGACGAGATTATTGTTCTGCCAACTGAAAATCCTGCACATCCTATTCTTCGAAATATAATTGCAAATAAAGAAAAACATAATCCCGAAAAGTTTGATTCATATATTTATAAACTTTATAATAAGGTTGAGATAGATGTAAATAACGTTGATGAAAAATTCAAAAAGAAGAGATTATTGCGCGATTTTCAGTTTATTTTTGATTATGTTGATACTTCCGCAATAACCGGAAAATCCTATTTACCAATATTTATTACGGAATCATTTTCCGATTATTATTATAACAAGACTCCGTTAACTGAACATGAAATTATCACAGCAACTAAAATTTCCGGAGTAGAAAACATCAGTTTATCCCAGTTTACCGGGAAAATGTACCAGAAGATAAATATTTACGAGAATTTTAATCGTGTTTTCGAACCCGGTTTCGTAAGTCCAATCGCCGATTTTGGATTAAGATATTATAAATATTATCTAATAGATAGTGCATTTATTGGAAACAAATGGTGTTATCAAATATCCTTTATCCCTAAAAGAAAACAAGAACGTACCTTCCGTGGTGATTTCTGGGTTAATGATACCACATTTGCTATTGTTAAAATACAAATGCGAATGGCAAAAAACATTAACATAAACTACATAAATGATTTTCTTGCCGAATACGAATATGCTCCGGTAGATGACAGCTTATGGTTTTTGAAAAGCGAAAAATTATTCTTCGATTTCAATCTCAACGACCAATTAACCGGATTCTTTGGTAAAAAAACTACCAACTACATGGATATTCGATTTAATGTTGAAATGCCCGAACAAATAACTAAAATAAATGATAATGTTATTGTACAAGAAAATGCAATAATTAACGATGAAGAATATTGGGATAAACACCGACCGATAAATCTCACACCTAAAGAAAAAGATATATATAAAATGGTTGACTCCATAAAACAAGTTCCCATTTTCAAAATCTATGAAAAAGTTGTAGGAATGTTTGCCATGTATTATTATGAAGTCGGATTATTCGAAATTGGGCCTTATTATAAGCTTTTTAGTTTTAATGAAATTGAAGGAAACAGAATTCGACTAGGTGGGCGTACAAGCAATAACTTTAGTACGAAATTAATGATAAATGCCCACGTTGCATACGGAGAAAAAGATAAACGTTTTAAATACGGTGGTGGATTTATTTATATGTTCGATAAGAATCCAAGAATGACTTTCGAAACTCAATACTCATATGACATTCAACAGTTAGGAAAGAGCCCGTATGCCTTAACGGAAGATAATATATTCGCCTCAATGCTGCGTAGAAATCCAAATTACAAACTTACTATGGTAAAAGATTTTAGAACATCTTTTGAGAAAGAGTGGTTTCAGGGTTTTTCAAATAAGTTAACGTATAATTATTTAAGTATTGAGCCAACAGAATATATTCCTTTTTATAAAAGCACACCGACAGATACATTATTTTATGATGATGTTACTACCTCTGAAATTAAGCTTAATGTTCGATTTGCCAAAAACGAGAAATACTTACGTGGGGAATTTGAAAGGATTAGTCTTGGCACAGACGCCCCCGTTCTCAACTTTCACTTTACTACCGGCCTTAAAGATGTTTTTGGAAGTGATTATGAATATTACAAATTAAGTTTAAACTTAGCACATAAGGTTCCTTTAAGTCCTCTTGGATATTTTAAATATATTATCGATGTCGGACAAATATTTGGAACGGTTCCTTATCCTTTATTAAAATTACATGAAGGAAACGAATCTTATGCATTCTATAAATATGCCTTTAATATGATGAACTATTACGAGTTTGCAAGTGACAGATATGCTAGTCTTTATGTTGAGCACCATTTTCAGGGTTTATTATTTAATAAAATTCCTTTACTCCGAAAATTAAAATGGCGTGAAGTAATATCTGCCAAGGGACTAATAGGCGATTTAAGTAGCAGACATGAAAGTATTATGGATTTTCCTGAAGGCTTATATTCCTTAAATGAACCTTATATGGAAGCAAGTGCAGGAATCGAAAATATTTTTAAGATTTTCAGGATTGATGCTATGTGGCGATTAACACATTTAGATTATGATAATATTGAAAAGTTTGGCTTAAGAATATTAGTGCAATTTGTTTTTTAATCAATTCTAGCACCATATTTTCACTATGAACGTTTTTAAATAAAATATATACATTTGCAAAAAACAAATTACAATGAGTCAGGATAAAAAGATAAAACTACGTACTGATAACCTGGTAAAGAAATACCGTTCAAGAACTGTTGTAAAAAATGTTTCTGTTGAAGTAGAACAAGGAGAAATTGTTGGCTTACTTGGTCCCAATGGAGCAGGAAAAACCACAACCTTTTATATGATTGTTGGGTTAATTACTCCTTATTCAGGTAAAATTTATCTTGATGATGTTGATATTACCAAAGAACCCGTATATAAAAGAGCACAAAAAGGTGTTGGATACCTGGCACAAGAAGCCTCAGTTTTCAGAAAATTAAGTGTCGAAGATAATATAATGGCAGTTCTTGAAATGTCCAAAATGTCGAAAGAAGAACAACGAGAGAGATTAGAGAATTTAATTGATGAATTTGGATTGCAAAAAATCCGCAAGAGCCTTGGGATTCAGCTTTCGGGTGGCGAACGTCGTAGAACAGAAATTGCCCGTGCATTAGCTCTAAAACCAAAATTTATTTTACTTGACGAGCCTTTTGCCGGTGTAGATCCAATTGCTGTCGAAGATATTCAGGACATTGTAAGTAGATTAAAAGAAAAAAATATTGGCATTTTAATTACCGACCACAATGTTCACGAAACATTATCAATAACCGATCGCGCTTATTTACTTTTCGAAGGTTATATTCTTAAAGAAGGAAATGCAAAAGAATTGGCAGAAGATGAACAAGTGCGCCGTGTTTACCT
>JAUWQL010000050.1 GCA_030611105.1 Bacteroidales bacterium | reverse complement strand
GTGATCAGGGAATGATGTTTGGTTATGCAAACAAAGAAACTGATGATTACATGCCATTAGCTTTAGTTTTATCACATGTTTTGTTGCAGGAACTTGCTAAGATCAGAAGAGAAGGAAAAGAAATGACATATTTGCGTCCGGATTCAAAATCTCAGGTAACAATTGAGTATAACGACAGCAATGAAGCTGTAAAAGTTCATACTATTGTTATTTCAACACAACACGATGATTTTGCCGAAGAAAAAGCAATGCTTAAAGAAATTAAGAGTGATGTTAAAAATATTCTGGTTCCAAGAGCAAAAGCCCGATTCCCTGAAAGAGTACAAAAACTATTTACCGATGATTATATTTTACACGTAAATCCAACAGGTAAATTTGTAATTGGCGGACCTCACGGAGATACGGGATTAACAGGGCGTAAAATCATTGTAGACACTTATGGAGGTAAAGGAGCACACGGCGGTGGTGCATTCTCCGGTAAAGACTCATCGAAAGTGGATCGTTCTGCTGCTTATGCTGCACGTCATATTGCTAAAAACCTTGTTGCATCAGGAATTGCCGATGAGGTTTTGGTTCAGGTGGCTTATGCCATTGGCGTTGCTCAGCCCGTTGGTTTATATGTAAACACTTATGGTACAGCAAAAGTAAACATGAATGACGGAGAAATATCTCAAAAAGTTAATAAGATATTTGATATGCGCCCTGCGGCAATCGTGAAACGTTTTGGTTTGAAAAATCCTATTTTTGAAGAAACCGCTGCTTACGGACATTTGGGTAGAGATTTTAAAACTGAAAAAGTAATAATCATTCAGGACAATAATGGCTGCGATGAAAAGATTATTGAAAAAGAAGTTGAATTCTTTGCATGGGAAAAACTGGATTATGTTGATAAGATAAAATTAGCATTTGGAATTTAATAATACAGAGTATTGAGTAGCAAGACTTATATTTATACTTGATTACCTTCGGTGAGGACTTCGTCGTTTTTAAATCTAAATAAAATAATTAGCCATGCTCATTTCGGGTGTGGTTTTTTTTATATAAAAGACTAAGTGTTCTTAGTGTCCCCGCCTGCCGGTTTAACTACCGTAGGAAGTAGGCCGGTTAGTGGTTAATTTCTTTTTACCACTAAGCCATAAAGAGCACGAAGAATCACTAAGTTTATTTATTACCGTTTAAACTTAAAATTTGAAACCAGAAACTTAACAAGCATATGCATTTCTAAACTTATAATTGCTATTTTTGTTATGTACACAGGGGAAGTTGAATTATCATGGCAAAAAAGTGGTTTGCATTATACACAAAATCAAGAACTGAAAAAAAAGTTAATCAGGAACTCATAAATAAAGGAATTGATTGCTATTTGCCTTTGGAAAAAAAGCTGAAACTTTGGAGTGACCGAAAAAAGTGGGTAGAGGAGCCATTTATACGCTCATATATTTTTGTAAATATTGAAGAATCTAATTTGCAAAAAGCATTAAACACTCCGGGTGTTGTAACTGTTATACGTTTTTCGGGAAAACCTGCTCCGGTAAGGGAAGAACAAATCAAAATAATTCAATCTATCCTGTCGAGCAATGAAAAATATGAATTAAGCACTGTAAATTTTGAACCAAAAGAAAAGGTAGAGGTTACACAAGGTAGTTTAAAAGGTCTTGTCGGAGAAATGGTTTATCACCTGAATAAATATAAGGTTTTAGTTCGAGTAGAATCGATAAATCAGAATATATTAATAAAAATAAATCCTTCGTATTTAAAGAAGGTTTAGCTATATTTGGTATAGTTAATTTCAGATTAAAAATTACTTTTTCGGACACTGGTTTTTGTGACTGAGGAAGCGGAGCTGTGCCAGGAGGAAAGTGAGAAAATAAGAAGAGGTGCTAGGGAGAAAATGAGAAAGGATGAATGAGAGAAACAGTTAGCGGCAGGCAGGTTTAAGTTACCGGTAGAAAGTAAATAGTATGTAGTAGGAAATAAGCAATAACTATATTCAGCAATTCAACAATTTAACAATTTAGCAATTTAGCAATTTAACTTATAAACCTTATTTAAGATGAAAATTAAAACCAACCATATTTTAATCCTTGGAATCCTTTCTTTATTGTTAGCTTCTTGTAACTCATACGAAAAGTTAACTTATTTTCAGGGTGTTGAAGAAACAAAAGACACGGCAATTTTCGAAAAAAATAAACCGGGATACCAGATTCAGGCAGGCGATTTGCTTTATGTACAAATTATAACCGAGAATCAGGAAATCAACCAATTGTTTAATCCTTTAATTTTTCAAACCACATCGCAGAATTTAAGACCTGAAAGCATGTTTTATACCAGTTATCTTGTTAACGATTCGGGATATATTGAAATGCCATTGCTTGAACGTATATTCGTTTCGGGCTTAAATATAGATCAGGTTCAGTATTCTATAAAACAAAAAGCCTATCGGTTTTTAAAAAATCCGCAAGTAATTGCAAAACTGGCCAATTTTAAATTTACAGTTTTGGGTGAGGTAAAATCTCCCGGAGTAAAACAGGTTACTGCTAACCAGGTAAACATTATGGAAGCATTGGCTTATGGTGGTGATATCTCGTACAATGGAAATCGCAAAACCATTCTTTTGTTGCGCCAAAGTGCTAAAGGAACACAAACCTATCGAATTAATTTAACCAAAGGAAATATAATAAATTCGGAGCTTTATTACATCATGCCAAATGATATAATCTATGTAGAACCTTTAAAATCTACTTTGTTTAGAGAACAAGCATCAGATTATGTGTTTGTGATAAGTGCAATTTCGTCCACCCTGACAACTATTGTTCTTATTATTACTTTATTACAATTATAATTAGTTGTTAGTTCTTAATAAACAACGATCAATTTCTTTTGCCACTGAGACACTAAGAACACTAAGAAAAGGGGGAAGTGTGACGGGGAGAGTTTACAATGAGCAATAATCAATTATCAAGAATCTTGTAATTATAATTAAAACATTTTGTAATTTTGAGAAAAGTTGTAAGTACAATTAAACCATGAACACCTTCAGTATCCCTGCATATCTTATCCAACGTGAAAGCTATATTTCGCGCATCGAGCCATTTATGAAAAAGCCTATTGTTAAAGTGCTTACAGGCCAACGCAGAGTGGGTAAAAGTTTTTTACTTTTCCAGCTGATGCAAGTTATACTTACAAATGATCCAAAAGCCAATATCATTTATATAAATAAAGAAGATCTTTTTTTTAAGGATATAAAAACCGCTACCGACCTCAATAGCTATATTATTGATCATTCAGATGTAAAAAAATTAAATTATATATTCATCGATGAGATTCAGGAGATAATAGATTTTGAGAAAGCAATCAGGTCTTTGCTATTAAATGAGAATAACGATATTTACATTACCGGAAGTAATGCTAAAATGCTTTCGGGCGAATTGGCAAGCTTGTTAGGAGGACGAACTGTTGAATTTAAAGTGTATAGCCTCTCCTATGTTGAGTTTCTTTCTTTTCACAAATTAACTGATTCTGATCAGAGCTTAACAAAATTTTTTAAGTATGGAGGACTCCCTTATTTAATAAATCTGAAACTCACAGACGATATCGTGTTTGAATACCTAAAAAACATCTATACAACTATTGTTTATCGCGATGTAGTTGCCAGGTACAATATCAGAAGCACCAATTTTCTGGAGCGTTTAATCCAATTTTTAGCAGATAATATTGGGAGTATTTTTTCTGCAAAACGCATCAGTGATTTTCTGAAATCACAGCAAGTAAATATGGCGCATAACCAGGTACAGACATTTACAGACTACCTGACAAATGCATTTCTGATTCACAAAGTAGCGCGTTATGATGTAATAGGGAAACGTATTTTTGAAACAGGAGAGAAATATTATTTTGAAAACATCGGAATACGCAATGGTATAATAGGTTATCGCCCGGACGATCAGGCAAAACTATTAGAAAATATAGTGTATAATCAACTTTTATATAAAGACTACCAGGTTAAAATAGGATGGCTGGAAACACGAGAAATTGATTTTATTGCAACAAAAAGCGGTGAAACAATGTATGTGCAAGTAGCTTTACGTTTAGATAGTGAAAAAACTATTGAAAGGGAATTTGGTAATCTGTTAAAAATAAAAGATAATTACCCTAAAATGGTTGTTACAATGGATAATCAATTTAAAAACAGCTATCGGGGAATAACACATGTACCTATACGAAAATTTTTAACCAGCTAACATTAAACCATAAACCACAAACCGCATACCATAAACCCTAAACCGCATACCTTAAACCGCAAACCAGCCACGGCTGGCAAGCCATACATAAACTAATTAACAATTACATAAAAAAGCCAACAGCCTGCCTAACGCCTGCCTGACGGCAGTCAGGGCAGTCAGGCGAATAGCAAATAGTTTTTATAATGCAAATAAAAGATCTTTCAAATCATCTGTTTTGGGATGTAGATATACATAAAATAAATTTTGACAAAAATAAGAAACTGATTATACAGAGAACTCTTGATTATGGTTTATTATCTGATTGGAAAATAATTATTGATTATTATGGGATTAAAGAAATTACAACAACAGCAGTGTCTTTAAAAGATTTAGACATGAAATCCGTGTCTTTAATTTCTTTGCTTTCAGGAATTCCCCGAAACAAATTCTTATGTTACACTACGAAACAATTGACCCCAAAACACTGGAACTTTTAAAAAAATTACAAAAAGTACCGGCTTTTTCAGAATTGCGGTTAGCAGGAGGAACTTCTTTGGCTTTGCAATTGGGGCACAGAAAATCTATTGATCTAGATTTATTTGGGAATATTCAGAGTGATGAATATGCGATCTCTGAAGCATTGAACGCAATAGGGAAAGTTACTATATTAAGGAAAAGCGAGAACATAAATGTTTTTCTGATAGACAATATAAAAGTAGATATTGTTAACTATCATTATCCCTGGATTGAAAAATCAATTAATGAGGATGATTTAATATTAGCCGGAGAAAAAGATATTGCAGCCATGAAATTATCTGCCATTACAGGGCGAGGCACAAAAAAGGATTTTATTGATTTGTTTTTCTTGTTACAAAGTTTCTCGCTGGATGAAATACTTGCTTTCTATAATCAAAAATATCACGATGGCTCAGAATTTTTAGTATTAAAAAGCTTATCTTATTTCGAGGATGCCGATGAAGATGAAGATCCGGTGATGTTACACCCATTTAACTGGAATAAAATAAAAGAATTCATAAAAAAGAAACTGAAAGACTATTTACAAACACCAATGAGTGGTGAGTAGTGAGTAGTGAGTAAAAATACAATATTAAATAGACGACTGCTAAAGGCCTGCCTGTTCTCCTACTTCCTACGGCAGTTAAACCGGCGAATAAATCGGCAGTCAGGCTAATAGCTAGAAGCTTTAAAAAAACAAGGAAAAAATTATTAATCCCTAATTAAACTAAAAACGGTCAACCTTATTTAGGCATTGACAACTTTAATCTTTTTACTTTGTACTTTGTACTTTCACCTTTAATCAACGAAACAAAACAATCTTAATAGCAATAAAATTTAAAATATGGAGAATAGTCCCCAAAACAACATCTACCAGGAAGAATCCATCGACATTAAAAAGTACCTGTTTAAATTCCTGGCCAACTGGTACTGGTTTGCTATTGCATTATCAATTGCTCTGGCTGTTGCATACATGGTAAACCGATACTCCGAACCTACCTATACCATTAGTTCTTCTTTAATTATATCCGATAAGCAAAGCGATGTAGCCAGCGTAGAAGCTATTATAGCAGAATTGGGCCGTAGCCGTGTACGCCGAAAAGCAACCGTGGTAAACGAAATCTCTATTTTAAAATCTTATAAAATGGCACGTTTGGCTATTGAGGAATTAGATTTTGAAATTTCTTATGTTTCTGTTGGCCGCAGGGAAATTGCCGAATCTAAAATGTATCATAGTTGTCCTTTTGTAGTTATTCCCGACACATCACATAATCAACTTAACGGATATCCTGTAAACATTAAAATATTATCCGGCCGGGAATATCTGCTTGAAATTAACGACAATTACGGCATAAAACGCAAGCTCAAATTTGGAGAAACATTCGATTCTGAAATTTTAAAATTTAAAATCCTGTTAAGTAATCCTGAAACATTTGTTTTTGATAAAACTAACTCAAACAAATATTATTTTAGATTTCATGATATTAATTCACTGGCAAAACAATACCGTGCAAAATTAAACCTTGATGTGAACGATGAAAAAGGATCTATCCTCATGCTAAAATTAAATGGCTTTGTGCCGGAAAAAATGGCCGTTTACCTCAATAAATTATCTGAAGTATACATTCGTTCTGAATTGATTGAAAAAAACCTGCGTGCCGAAAACACCCTGGAATTTATTGACGAACAACTAAATGTTATAGTAAAAGATTTAAATGCTGCCGAGGTTCGTTTACAGGATTTCCGTACTAAAAACCAGGTAATTAATCTAAGTCAGAAAGGTACAGTGCTTTATAATGAATTAATAAAAATTCAAAATGAACGTTTCGTTTATGATGTAAAAACTAAATACCTTGATTATTTAGAAAACAACTTACAAAAAAAGGAACAAAACGATGCTATTGTTGCTCCTTCTGTTTTAGGAATTACAGACCCGGCATTACAAAAACTGGTCGGTTCGTACAATGAACGTTTGTCTGAAAAAAACAAATTCAGTCTGATAGCCCGGGAAGATGCTCCAAACCTTATTATAATTCAAAACGAATTAAATTCCCTGAAAGAAACATTGGCAGAATATATTGTTTCGACCCGGAAAACCAACCAGATTACCTTACAAGCCTTTGACCAAAAACAGGATTTAATAAACCTGCAAATTAACCGGTTACCGGCCAACGAGCGCCAGCAAATCAACATTGAGCGCGAATACAAACTGAACAACGAGCTATATACTTTTTTGCTTGAAAAAAGAGCCGAAGCAGGTATTACCAAAGCATCGAACATAGCCGATAATAAAATTCTGGATATTGCACGTCCCGAAAATACTGTTCAATTAACACCCAAGCGTTCTCAAAATTACATGATAGCTTTAGTGCTTGGACTTGGAATACCCGGAGCAGTAATCCTGATGTTTGAGTTTTTTAATACTAAAATAGAAGATAAAAAAGATATCGAGAGCAATACCCGGATACCCATAATAGGAACTATTGGCCACAACGAAATACATAGTGAAATGCCGGTTTATGTTGATCCAAAATCAGCAATTGCAGAATCGTTCCGCAGTCTGCGTACCAACCTGCAATATGTTTTGCGCGAAAAAGATCAAAAAGTTATAATGATATCTTCAACCATTAGTGGAGAAGGTAAAACTTTTGCAGCCATTAACCTGGCAATAATTATGGCTATGACCAACAAAAAAGTGCTGCTGCTTGGACTTGATTTGCGCAAACCAAGCTTACATAAAATATTTGATGTACCCAACGAAACCGGGATAAGCACCTTTTTAAGCAAGCAAAGCGAATACGATAGCGTCATTAAAGAAACAAGCATCGAGAACCTTTATCTGACACCTTCGGGTCCTGTGCCTCCCAACCCTGCCGAGCTTATCGAAACAGAACAAATGAAAAGCTTTTTCGAAAAAGCAGAAAAAGCATTCGATTATATTGTTATTGACACACCTCCGATTGCCCTTGTTACTGATGCTTTGCTGGTTAGCCGGCATGCTCATGCCAATCTTTTTATGATCAGGCAACGATACAGTAGTAAACATGTATTTGAACTCATCAACAAACTTGAACAGGAACAAAAAGTTACCGCAATGAATATCCTGGTAAACGATTTAAAAATCCCGAAATACTATGGATACAATTACGGATATAACTATGGATACGGTTATGGATACGGAAAAATTTGATGTATAAAAGAAGTGAAAAAGTGAAAATGAGATAAAGAGAATAGGTGAAAGAAGATAAGGAGAGTTTCCTATTTACCATACACCGTATACCACATACCGTATACCACATACCGTAAACCAGCCACGGCTGGCAAGCCGCAAACCTTAAACCATTTTACCAATAAAAAAGAACTTATATGAATCCATTCAGCTACGGAACAATAGTTAAGAGTCCATACTTTTACGACAGAAGCCCGGAGTGTCAGCGCATTGTTTCGACATTATCGGGAGGAAATAACTTAGTATTGTTTGCTCCCCGACGGTTCGGAAAAACGTCTCTTGTTTTTCGCGCCATCGAAGAATTGGAAAAGATGGATTATATCTGTGTCTATTTTGATTTTATGCCTGTTTACTCGCGAGAGTCATTTATCGAAGCCTATTCAAAAGCCATACTCGCAAAGCAAAGCAATCTTCAGCGTGCTGTTAAATCAATGGCAAGCCTGGTAAAAGGTATTCGCCCTAAAATAGTTTTTGACCAATCGGGTAAGCCTGAATTCTCAATAGACTTTACGGATGATTTAATAAGTGAAAAAACGCTCGAAGACATTATTGATTTGCCCGAAAAAATGGCGTCAGAAAAAAAACAGATTATAATTATTTTTGATGAGTTTCAGGAAATTAATAAGCTGAATGGTGAAAATTTCGAAAAATTATTGCGCAGCAAAATACAACATCAACAATACGTAACCTACATGTTTTTAGGAAGTCGCACCCATTTGCTCAACGATATGTTCAATAATAAAACACGAGCTTTTTATAATGCGGCAATGTTGATGCAATTGAGTGCTTTACCTGAGAATGAAACCATTGAGTTTTTAAAAAACAGATTTGCCTTGTCAAATATTACAATTGATGATTCTACGGCTGTATTTCTTATCGAACAGGCAGGAAATATTCCCTATTATATACAACTGTTAGCCGCAGAAGTATGGCAATATTTAGTATCAACAACAAAAGATTTAAACACAGATATTATTGCTATATGCGCGGAGGGTATTGTGGATTTGAAAAGCGATTACTACTTTGAGCTTTACGACAGGCAATCGTCGTATCAAAAAAAATTATTGAAATCTCTTTTAATATGTGGCGAAAATGTTTTTTCGGCAGAATATGCGAAACGATTTCGTTTATCCGCCACATCAACTACTCAAAAAGCACTGCTGGTATTGGTAGAAAACGGTATTGTTGAGAAAGTAGAAAAAATGTACTTTATAGGCGATCCATTCTTTAAACGATTCCTTTCGCGTTACGCCTAATAGCGTTACGCCCGCAGGCGTAAAAACAGTTTCTGCAAAACCATGTCCCTGATAATAGATTGAAGAAAATAATAAAGTTTTATTGCAAGAGATTTCAGACCATTTAATTTTTTCTAAAAGAACAATTAGAAGATATATTGAAAAACTAAAACAACAAAACAAATTAAAACGCATGGGTAGTGAAAAAAGCGGACAGTGGAAAATTTTGTAAATGATGATTGACAAATGTTAAATGACAAAAACGAAAAGCAACAGAAAATAGTTTTTTAAGCACTTCTGACAATTCAGCAATTTAACCATTTTACAAATCACCATAAACCATAAACCGCATACCATCAACCTTAAACCATATACCGCACACTGTAAACCAGCCACTGCCTACGGCAGTTAAACCGGCTGGCAAGTCTTAAACCATATACCTTAAACCGTATACCATTAAACTAATTAACCATTTTACCAAAAAACAAGAACAAAATTTTTTATGACCAAAAACGAGATTAAAAAAATTATTAAATCTGGCGAAAACGAAAGTCTTGAATTTAAACGTTTGTGGAAAGATGAACATCTTAAAACACTATGTGCTTTTGCTAATACTTCAGGAGGTTTTTTGTTAATAGGTATAGAGGATAACAAAACGATAAGCGGTATTTTAGATTCCAAAAAATTATTGGAAAATCTGCCCAACAAAATAAACAATCGCCTTGGTATTGTCCCAAACATAAATATTGAGATTGTTGAAAATAATAATATCATTAAAGTGGAAATTAAAAAGTCCTATGCCCCCGTATCATACAATGGAAAGTTTTACATACGCAGTGGTAGTGTAAGTTATGAGCTAAAAGGTAATGAATTAACACAATTTTTACTAAAGAAATACGGCAAAACATGGGATGATATTACAGAGGAAAATTTTAATTTACATGAAGTTGATAATGAGACAATAGAAAAATTTAAAATACTTGCAGCCGACAGAATACCGTCAATAATACACGAAAAAGATACTGAAACATTATTGCGTAAATTAAATTTATACGATGGAAAATATTTAAAACGAGCAGCCGTTTTGTTGTTTGCAAAAAATCCACAAAAATACTTTATACAGTCACATTCTAAAATTGGGCGATTTCTTAGCGAAACCAATATTCTAACAAGCGATATTGTAGAAGGAAACCTTATAAGCCAGGTGGATACGATCTTAGATATTTTAAGAACAAAGTATCTAAAAAGTTATATCAGCTTTGAAGGAATTCACCGCCGGGAGAAATTAGAATATCCTTATGAAGCACTTAAAGAAGCCGTCACTAACGCCCTGATACACAGAGATTATCTTAATACATCGAATTTGCAAATAAAAGTATACGACAACAAAATAACAATGACAAACGGTGCATTGCTACCACCGGAAATTACTATCGAAAAATTAAAACAGCCACATGCATCCGTTCCGGCAAATCCTATTATTGCCTCGGTGTTTTACAAAGCCGGCTTAATAGAAAACTGGGGACGAGGAACAATTAATATTGTAAATGATTGCCTGGATTACAACATACCCGAACCGACATTTAATTTTGATGCAAATATTTTTTGGATTACTTTTTTCAAAAATGATAAGGTCACCGATAAGGTCACCGATAATTTGTCTGAAAACAAAATGCTTATTATTAATTCCATGAAACAAAACAGGCGTATAACAACAAAAGAGTTGTCAGACATTGTGAAAATTTCTCAACGCAAAATAAAGGAAAACATTAGCAAATTAAAGGAGATGGGCTTAATAAAACGAATAGGAAGCGCAAAAGGAGGTTATTGGAAAGTTTTGTAAATAATTATTTTTAATTGATGATTGACAAATAACAAAGGGTGAAAAAAGATAAAAGCTTTAAAAAACAAGGAAAAAATAAAAGTCAAAACAAACTTATACTTTTCACTTTGTACTTTTTACCTTTTACTTTGTACCTGTCTGCCGACAGGCAGGCTTTTTACTTTGAACCTGAAACCATAAACCATAAATCACAAATCACAAACCGGCGATTTAACAAATGCCAAAACAGAAAGCGTGTGTCATGCTGTCCTGTTCCGATAACTATCGGAAATCGGGAGTGAATAGCAAAAAAATAAAAATGTCTGAATCAGAAATCAAAATATATCAATTAGAAGGCGGACAAACTGAAGTTCAGGTAAGGTTTGAAAACGAAACTGTTTGGTTGACTCAATCCCAAATGGGGGAACTCTTCCAGGCTACAAAACAAAATATAAGCCTCCATATTCGTAATATATTCAAAGAAGGTGAATTGAAAGAAATTTCAGTTGTCAAGGATTACTTGACAGCTGCTTCTGATGGGAAAAGATATCACCAGTAAAATATCTAATTCACTTTGAGCTTGGAACATTATTAACAAAAAACCCTTTGAAAAAATGTGTAAATGCACAAAAAGTAATACGAGAAAGTGTAAACAAAAATAATCCTTAAAAGTTTTTGTGGTTACAAACATGAATACACGCAATAATTTATTATCTTTATGCCCACAAGTATAAAAACACTTTATGATAAACAGAGAATTATATCTGAATAAAATAATAGAATTTATTGATAAACCTTTTGTAAAAGTAATTACAGGTATCAGAAGAAGCGGAAAATCAACAGTTTTAATGCTTCTGACATCAGAATTACAAAAGAGAGGCGTTAATAATAACCAAATTATATATATTAATTTTGAAAGTTTTTCCTTTTCCCACATCAATAATGCGACTGCTTTATATGCTTTTGTTAAAGAAAAAATTGATGGAGATAAACGTTTCTATATAATTTTAGATGAAATACAAGAAGTAGATAAATGGGAAAAAGCCGTTAACTCCTTTCTTGTTGATTTCAATGCCGATATTTATATTACCGGATCAAACTCTCATTTACTTTCATCGGAACTAGCCACTTTTTTAGCAGGCAGATATATTGAATTTCATATATATACGCTCTCGTTTAAAGAGTATTTACTGTTTAAACAAGAACGAAATTCAAAAAAAACTGACATTCATCAAGAGTTTGAATTATATTTACGTTTGGGTGGTTTTCCGGTTTTGCATACTGCCGACTATACGATTGAATCCGCTTACAAAATTGTGTTCGATATTTATTCTTCGGTTATATTAAGAGATACAATTCAAAAAAATAACATTAGAGACATTGAGCTATTAGAGCGTGTAGTGAAATATGTTTTTGATAATATAGGAAATAAATTTTCAGGAAAAAATATTGCAGATTACTTTAAAAGTCAACAAAGGAAAATAGATATTAATACCGTTTACAATTATCTAAAAGCCTTAGAAAGTGCATTTATTGTGCACAGAATTTCCAGATTTGATGTAAAAGGCAAGGAGATATTAAAAACTCAGGAAAAGTTTTATGTAGCCGACTCAGCACTACTATATGCTGTTATGGGATATAAAGACAGAATTATTGCAGGTGTACTTGAGAATATTGTTATGCTTGAACTTAAAAGACACGGATATTCCGTATTTGTGGGAAAATTTGATAATCTTGAAATTGATTTCGTAGCTCAAAAAGGCAATGACATCTTATATCTACAAGTATCGTATTTATTAACAGAGCAAACAACTATAGAAAGAGAACTTGCTCCTTTGTTAAAAATTAAAGACAACTATCCTAAATATTTGATTACGATGGATAAAACATGGAAAGACAATATTGAAGGTGTAAAACACATTTACATAGCTGATTTTCTGTTAATGGATAGGTGGAAATAGTAACCAACTTGCCTGCCTGACTGCCGACTTGACGACCTTTGGCAATAGGAAGGGTGGTGGGAAATTAATAAGTAAATAAGATAAAAGAATCAAGTAAAAAGCCTGCCTACCCTAGGAAGGACACAAGATACAAGTCACGAGCGTGCGTCATGCTGTCCTGTTCCGATAACTATCGGAAATCGGGAGTCGAAGCATCTGGGAGAAAGTGCGAAAAGCAAAAAAGGAGTTAGATATAATCAGTTGTTGCAAACAATACAAATAAATATTAATTAAAAGCCCAATTTTAATAACAAATAGGTTAAATGCGAAAAGAATCTGAAATATTATTTTATCAATCGGATGAGGGAAAAGTTAATATTGAAGTCTTCTATCATGATGAATCATTTTGGATGACCCAAAAAAAAATTGGAGAACTTTTTGATGTTCAAAGACCTGCAATCACAAAACATCTAAAAAACATATTTGAATCAGGAGAATTAGTTGCAAATTCAGTTAGTTCCATTTTGGAACATACTGCCGATGATGGAAAAATTTATAAGACAAGTTTCTATAATCTTGATGCTATAATCTCGATTGGATATAGGGTAAATTCAAAACGTAGTGTTCAATTTAGAATAAGGAACTAAAAAACATGAGAAATAAACCAATATTTGAGGAAATTAAGAATTTTAATGAAGTAGGACAAGAATACTGGAGTGCAAGAGAACTATTCTCTGTTTTAGAGTACATAAAATGGGATAAATTCCTCAATGTAATTGACAAAGCAAAACAGGCTTGTAAAAACTCTCTTCAAGAACCTGAAAACCATTTTCCCCGAGTGGAGAAATTGGTTAAAATAGGGTCAGGAGCAAAAAGAGATGTTGGAGACATTCAAAGTAGAGGATACTAAGTTAAGGAATAAATGAAGATCTAATTATTGACACAGAAAGCTGAGTATTAGATAAACTTTGTGGCACAGAAAGAAAATGACAAAAGAAGAACTGAAATTCATATTAGAAAAAGGAGAAGGTTACTTTTTTGAGTTTAAAGAAAAACTTGATAAGTCTTTCGCTAAGGAAATGGTAGCTTTTGCAAACGCATCAGGTGGACATATCATTCTTGGTGTTAATGACGGAAACAAAATAACAGGAATTGAAATATCAAATAAACTAAAATCTCAAATTCAGGATATTGCCCGTAATATCAAACCCTCAATCAATCTGACATTACATGATATTGGTAATGTACTTATTGTCAAAATATCAGAAGGAATCGATAAACCTTATCATTGTAGCGATGGTTTTTATCTAAGAATGGGGTCTAACTCCCAGAAAATGGATAGGAATCAAATTATTGAGTTCTTACAATATGAAGGCAAGGTAAAATTTGAAGAACAATTTCATCGACATTTTGATTTTGATAAACATTATAGCAGTTCTAAACTAAATGGATTTTTAAAACTTGCCGGAATAACAAAAAACCTTGATGATATAACAATTTTGGAGAACCTTGGGGTTGTTAAGAACATAGGTAATAAACAAAAACTCATCAACGCAGGAATCCTCTTTTTTAGTACCAATCTTGATATTTTGATTGAACAAGCTACCGTAACATGTGCTATTTTTGATGGTAATGAAAGAATTAAAATATTAAATCGTAAAGATTTTACTGATGATATTATTACAAATATAGATAGTGCTTTGCATTTTGTAAAACAAGGACTTAAAGTTGAATATAAAATGACAGGAGAGGCACGGCGGCAGGAAATTTATGAGATCCCTTTGCAGGCTGTACGTGAAGCCATTGTAAATGCAGTTGCTCACCGTGATTATTATGCATCCGGGGCACATACAACAATTGAAATATTTGACAACAGGCTTGAAATAGGTAATCCGGGTGGTTTGCCTAAAGGTCTTTCATCAGATACTTTTGGGAAAAAAGCAGTAAGGCGTAACCCTATTATTACAAATTTATTGCAAAGGTGTGATTTTGTTGAAAATATGGGTACAGGTATTAATAAAATTAAACAACTTTGTTTTAAAAAAAATATTCCAGAACCTGAATTTATTTTTAATGATTTTTTTACCATTATATTTAAACGTAAAATATTAAATGAGGGATTAAATGAGGGATTAAATTTACTTTATAAAATCATAGATAAAAATGAAGGAAAACGTTCAATCGAATTAGCCGAAATTATAAATAAACCACAAAAAACAGTAGAACGATGGCTTGCTAATCTAAAATCTCAAAATAAAATATTGTATAAAGGCAGCAAAAAAACCGGAGGATATTTTTTAACAGAAAAGTAAGCAGTATTCAGTAGGCAGCTTGACCGCCGAAGGAGGTTCAACAACCAACAGAAAATGGCAAAAAACCAAGGGCTAACAAAAAAAAAATTACCACTAAGGCACTAAGAACACTTAGAAAAAAAAGTAAACAATAGGCAGAAAACAGTCAATTTAGTGTGTCAGCCTGTCCCGTTCCGATAACTATCGGAAATCGGGAATCGGAGAGAGTAATGTAAAATGACAAATAACAAAGGGTGAAAAAAACTAAAAACAAACTTATACTTTGTACCTGTCTGCCGACAGGCAGGCTTTTTACTTTAAACTTTGTACTTTTTACTTTAAACCATAAACCATATACCCTAAATCGCAAACCACATACCGTAAACCTTAAACCTCAAACCACATATCAGACATGAATTTCAATCATAAAACACTATTAATTACCGGGGGGACCGGATCTTTTGGCAAAGCAGTATTGAACCGTTTTCTTCATTCCGATATAGGCGAAATACGAATTTTCAGCCGCGATGAAAAAAAACAGGACGATCTGCGCAAAAAAATCAACGATCCCAAGGTAAAATTTTATATTGGCGATGTGCGCGATAAAAGCAGCATTTCAAATGCTATGGTCGGTGTAGATTACATATTTCATGCTGCAGCACTTAAACAGGTTCCTTCCTGCGAATTTTTCCCTTTGGAAGCTGTTAAAACCAACATTTTAGGAACAGAAAATGTACTGGAAGCCGCTATTCAGCACAAAGTAAAAAAAGTAATCTGTCTTAGTACCGATAAAGCAGTTTATCCGATTAGTGCCATGGGTATGACCAAAGCAGTAATGGAAAAAGTAATGGTTGCCCGTTCGCGTAATTTATCAGAAAAAGACACTATGCTTTGCGGAACGCGATATGGCAATGTGATGGCCTCAAGAGGCTCTGTTATTCCTTTGTTTATAGAACAAATCAAATCCGAAAACCCTTTAACAATTACGAATCCCGAAATGACCCGTTTTATGATGACCCTGGATGATGCAGTGGATTTGGTTTTATATGCCTTTGAACATGGGAAACAGGGAGATATTTTTGTTCAAAAAGCACCAGCCGCTACAATTGAAACTCTGGTAAATGCTCTTTTAAAACTATATAATGCTGATAATAAAATAAAAATAATAGGTACACGTCATGGTGAAAAGTTATATGAATCGTTGGTGAGCAAAGAAGAAATGGCACACGCCATTGATCATGGTGATTATTATCGTTTATCATCTGATACACGCGATCTGAATTATGATCAGTATTTTTCAAAAGGAAATGAAACCATCAATCAGTTTGAAGAATACCATTCGCACAATACCAAACGACTGGATGTGGAAGGAACAATAGAACTATTGATGAAACTGGATGAAATCAGAAAAGATTTAAAATAGAACACAAATAACGCAGATTTGGCATGATTTGCACAGATAAAAAACTGTGAGTATCAGTTTAATCTGTGTCATCAGTGTTCCATTAAAAGATAATATGAAAATAGGTATTACCGGCCAATCGGGATTTATGGGAACCCACTTGTATAACTACCTGGGTTTACAGGAAGAAATAAAACGTATCCCTTTCGAAGATGAATATTTCGACCAACCGGAAAAATTAAAAAACTGGGTTAAGCAATGCGATGTGATAGTTCACTTAGCAGCTATGAACCGACATGGAGACCCGCAGGTTATTTACGACACCAATATCAAGCTGGTTAAGCAATTGATTAAAGCCCTTGAAGCAACAGATTCAAAACCACACGTCTTATTCTCATCATCAACGCAAGAAGAACAAGATAATTTATATGGTAAATCAAAAAAAAGAGGACGCGAGCTATTCGAACAATGGGCTTTAAAAAACTACGCTAAATTTACAGGATTTATAATCCCTAATGTATTCGGTCCTTTTGGTAATCCATACTATAATTCATTCATCGCAACTTTTTGTCATCAATTAACACATGGGGAACAGCCTAAGATTGATGTAGATGGGAAAGTGAAATTGATTTATGTTGGAGAATTGGTTCATAATATCTGGGATGTAATTGATGGGACACAGATTAAGCAGATAAACACAGATAAAAACATCAGCGAGAATCAGCAAGATCAGCGTTATCAGCGTGCCATTAGAATCCCATTCACATCAGAAGTAAAAGTATCCAAAGTTTTAAGCTTACTCGAAAACTATAAAGAACACTATTTCGAAAAAGGAATTTTCCCTGATTTAACAAATACTTTCGAGCGTAACCTTTTCAACACCTTTGTTTGTTACATGGATATTGAAAATCATTTCCCTGTAAAACTAACACAACATACCGATAATCGGGGCAGCTTTGTGGAAACAGTAAAACTTAACTCTGGCGGTCAGGTTTCATTTTCTACAACCAAAAAGGGAATCACACGGGGCAATCATTTTCATATTCGAAAAGCAGAACGATTTGCCGTAATAAAAGGCACAGCATGCATTCAGCTGCGAAAAATCGGAACTAATAAAGTGCTGAATTTTGAACTGGATGGCAATGAACCCGCTTACGTGGATATGCCCGTTTGGTACACACATAATATTACTAATATCGGGGACGAAGAAGTTTACACCATTTTCTGGATTAGCGAATTCTTTAACCAGAATGATCCGGATACGTACTTTGAAAAAGTCTAAACAAGACAAAAGACACAAGTAAAAAGATAAAAAAATGGCAGAGAACGATTTAACTAAAAGGCTTTTTAAGTTTGCTGTTGATGTGATTAAATATTTACGTACACTGCCCAACACAACTGAATATCAAGTTATCAAATATCAGTTAACAAAAAGTTCAACTTCAAGTGGTGCAAACTATGAAGAAGCACAAGCTGGTTCATCCAGAGCTGATTTTAACAATAAAACCAGAATTTCATTACGAGAAATGCGTGAATCAAACTATTGGTTAAGAATTATCAAAAATATCAATGAAAAAAGTGATGATCTTTTAAACAATTTAATTACTGAATCAACAGAATTAAAAAATATACTAGGAACCATTGTAAACAAAACAAGGACAAAAAAATGATAAAGAATAAGAAATTCAATTTTTCTGACTTGTTTCTTTTTACTTTTTCCTTTTATCTTATTCTAACATGAAAAAATCAAATTTAAAAGTAGTAACTATCGTTGGGACAAGGCCTGAGATAATCCGCCTAAGCTCCACCATTAAATTACTCGACAAGCATTTAACCCAGGTACTTGTACATACCGGACAAAATTACGATTATGAGCTGAACGAAATTTTCTTTCAGGATTTGGGATTACGTAAACCCGACCATTTTATGGAAATCGACACCTCATCGCTGGGTACGGCCATAGGCGATATATTCCGCAAATCGGAAGATATCCTTCAAAAAGAAAAACCCGATGCATTGCTTGTTTTAGGAGATACCAACTCCTGCCTCTCGGCATACATGGCCAAGCGAATGCATATCCCAATATTTCACATGGAAGCCGGAAACCGTAGTTTCGACTTTAATGTTCCCGAAGAAATTAATCGACGAATAATTGATCATATAGCTGATTTCAATTTGGTTTATACCGAACATGCACGCCGTCATTTATTAAGCGAAGGACTACAACACCGCCGAATTTACCTGACAGGTTCGCCCATGAACGAAGTGTTGAACGACAACATGGAAAAAATAAAGACATCAAAAATCCTTAAGAAATTGAAGCTTAAGAAAAAACATTACTTTGTTGTTTCAGTGCATAGGGAGGAAAATGTAGATAATCCCGGGAATTTAAAAAAAATATTGGAAGTACTCAACCACCTGGCTGAAGAGTATCAGGTTCCGGTAATAGTATCAACCCATCCCCGAACCAAAAAAAGATTGGAAAAAATTGAAAAAACGGATCCGCAAACCGCAAACCGCGAACCTTTAATCCGCTTTTTAAAGCCCTTCGGTTTTTCCGACTACATACATCTACAACAGCATGCAAAATGTACCCTCTCCGACAGCGGAACCATTAGCGAAGAAAGCGCCATGCTCTCCTTCCCTGCAATCAGTTTACGCCAAAGCATGGAACGCCCCGAAGCACAAGATGCAGGAACCATTATTTTAAGTGGCTTCGATCCGGAAATCGTGTTAAGCTCTGTTAATACAGTAATCGAAGAGCACAATCTCAATAGTTATCGGGGCAAAGCTCCAATTGACTATAAAATTACCAACACATCATGGCGAGTACTAAAGCTAATTTTAGGAAATACAGGATTATCTAATACTTGGTGGGGTATTAAAAAGTAATAAATTTACCTGTCGGATGACACGGCTTGTCCGCCGAAGGAGGATGGTGGGGAATAGATCAGTGATTAGTAATTTGTAAACCATGATAAGTCAACCAAAATTCAATTCATTAACAACATGACAAAAGAAAACACAATAAAATTATTTCAAGATAAAAGAGTTAGGGTACAGTGGAACGAAGATCTGGAAAAATGGGTTTTCTCAATTGTAGATATTGTTAGAATTTTAACCGAAAGTAATAATCCCAGAAAGTATTGGAGCGTTTTAAAAACAAGATTGAAAAAAGAAGGCAGCGAGTTGGCTACAAAATGTAGTCAACTGAAAATGCAGTCTTCGGATGGTAAATTTTACAAAACTGATGTTGCAGATACTGAACAAGTCTTAAGATTAATTCAGTCGATTCCATCACCAAGAGCAGAACCATTTAAAGTTTGGTTAGCAAAGGTTGGATATGAAAGAGTTGAAGAAACAGAAGACCCGGAAAAAGCTTTTGACAGAGCAATGGAAACATATCTTAAAAAAGGCTATTCAAAGAATTGGATTAATCAGCGAATAAAAAGCATTGAGGTGCGTAAGGAATTGACTGATGAATGGGAATTACGAAAAGTTAAAAAAGGACAAGAATATGCAATTTTAACAGATGAAATTACAAAAGCCTGGGCTGGGATTACAACCAAAGAATATAAAAACTACAAGAATTTGAGAAAGGAGAATCTTCGAGATAATATGACAAATCTGGAATTAGTTTTAAATATGTTAGCGGAGACTTCAACAACAGAACTATCAAAAAAACAAAAGCCCAAAAGTTTTAAGGAAAACAAGCTTATTGCTAAAAAAGGAGGCGCAGTTGCAGGAAGTGCTAGAAAAGATTTAGAAAAAAAACTCGGAGAAAGCATTATTAGTCCCTTAAACACTAAAGAACTGGAAGAAAAAAAGAAAAATGAACTTGAAAATTAAACCAATTAATAATTCGTCACCAATCACCAATAGAATATACCATTACCAACACCTCATGGCAGGTACTAAAACTCACGTCATCCTGTCCCATTCCGATAGCTATCGGAAATCGGGATATCGAACTGTTTTCTTGCGAAGCAAAGCGATTAATAAGTAAGAATCAAGATATAAGACAAAAAATAAAATGCCTGAATCAGAAATCAAAATATACCAATTAGAAAACGGACAAACTGAAGTTCAGGTAAGGTTTGAAAACGAAACTGTTTGGCTTAACCAGTATCAACTTGAAGAATTGTTTGAAACAGACAGGACTTCAATTGCCAGGCATATATCCAATATTTACAATTCAGAAGAGTTAGACAAAGATTCAACTTGTGCAAAAATTGCACAAGTTCAAAACGAAGGTAACCGACAGATAACAAGACAGATAAATTTTTATAATCTTGATGCCGTAATTTCTGTAGGTTATAGGGTAAATTCTAAACGTGGCACTCAATTTAGAATCTGGGCTAATAAAATTTTAAAAGAATACCTTATTAAAGGATATTCTTTGAATGAAAAAAGATTAGTCGTACAAAACAAATACCTCAAAAAGTTTAAGAGTCAGTTAAAATACTTGATAATGTTTTATAGTATAAAGAACTATGTAAATTACAATATATTGGCTTTTATAATTCAAACACCTTTAAAATTTGACAAGGTGACAGAAATTGATTAAATTGCGTCAACACAATGACGGTATTATGAAATATTTAGTTAGAGAACTCGCTGAAAATATATTAAAAAAACTTCAACCAAATAAAGTTGTGATTGTATTTGGTGCAAGAAGAGTCGGAAAGACAGTTCTTGTAAAAGAGATTTTGGATAAAATTGACGAACCAGTTCTTACACTAAATGGCGAAGATATTAATGTACACGATAGACTTGCGATTAGGACTGTTGAGAACTATAAACAAATTTTAGGTTCGTACAGATTGCTTTATATTGACGAAGCTCAAAAAATTCCAGAGATTGGCTTGAAGCTCAAGTTAATGATTGATGAAATCGAAGGATTGAAAATAATTATTTCTGGCTCATCATCTTTTGATATTTATAAAGATGCCGGAGAACCATTGACGGGTAGAAAATACTCTTTCAATTTATATGCATTGTCTGAAAGAGAATATAAGCAAACGGAAAATAGTATCGCGAAAATAGACAAAGTAAAAGAAAGATTGGTGTTTGGAAATTATCCCGAGTTACTTCACTTACCAGATAGAGAGGATAAAATTGACTATCTAAATGAAATGATAAGTTCATATTTATTGAAAGATATATTGGTTTATGAAAACATAAAAAATTCACAAAAAATATTCAACTTACTGCGTCTAATTGCGTTTCAAATTGGAGGAGAAGTTTCGCTTCAAGAATTAGGAAAACAACTATCGATTAGTAAAAATACGGTTGAAAAATATCTTGATTTATTGAGTAAGGTATATATACTACACAAAGTTGAAGGATTTAGCAGAAATTTACGAAAAGAAATAACCAAGAATTCAAGGTGGTACTTTCTTGATAATGGCATTCGTAATGCAGTTATTGCAAACTTTAATCCAATGGAATCAAGGAATGACATCGGTCAATTGTGGGGAAACTATATGATTAGCGAACGAATTAAACAGCAAGAATACAATAGAATATCTTCGAATAATTATTTTTGGAGAACATACGAACAACAAGAGATCGATTGGGTTGAAGAACGTGAAGGCTCTTTATTTGGTTATGAGTTTAAATGGAAAGAATCAAAAGTAAAAACACCAACACAATGGATTAATACTTATCCTGATTCTTCATTTGAAGTGATTAATATGAACAACTTTGAAAAATGGTTAAAATAAAGCTGTATAAATAACAGTACCTTTGGGGAAAATGAGAAAGATAAATATAAAAAGTAATAAGTTAACTCATTACAGATTACCCAAAGACTATATCATCACCGACACCTCATGGCGAGTACTAAAACGAACGTCATCCTGTCCCGATATCCCGATAGCTATCGAGGATCGGGTGTCGAAGGGTGTCGAAGGATATTGGCCATAAAAAACCATAAACCGCACACCTTATACCGTAAACCTGCCGGCAGGCAGGCAGGCCGCAAACCGTATATCATAAACCGCATGTCAATGCCTGAAATAAGTTGACCACTTTTAAGAACAAATTTAAACTTAAAAAGTGGGAAAATGGTAAGAAGAGAACAATTAAAAATGAGCACGTCAGAAAGACGTCGCAGAAAATTCAGTGACAGTTTCAAAATTCAAAAAGTAAGAGAA
>JAUWQL010000039.1 GCA_030611105.1 Bacteroidales bacterium | reverse complement strand
AAATTCCTGCTCCTGTAAAAGCAATAGCATGTTTCGAATTAACTATTAAATTAATGGCTTCTTGTAAGTTATTTTCATTCATTTATTTTTTGTACTTTTTTTCAATTGATTTAATTAAATCCAAATCCCTTTTTGTTTTCTTATCAATAAAATACTGACTCAAATCGGATCTGACTTTATCGGCTAATTTAATAATTTTATCAATATACAACTGATCGCAGGTCTGTTCTAATAATTTATCGTACATCTTAATCATATTCATATTTGCAAGATACTCATAATAAGGATTCAGGGTTGATGTTTGTAACATTTCTTCTAAAGCCACAATAGCATCCATATAATCACCCTTATCTTTCATTATTAAATATTTATTATAATACGAGTGATAATAATCCGGACGTTCCAAAATATATTTCTCTGCGTTAATAAAAGCCTTTTCGTTATCTTTTACCTTAGAGTAATAATATGATAACAAATAAGTTTCATAAGCCGGTTCTAGCTTAAAGGTTTCAATTTGTTTTATGATTTTCTGATAATCCTCTTTTTCTAATTTCTTTTTACCCAAAAATGTTTTACCATACCATTCCTTATATCTTAGTTGTTCGTTAAAATATTCCTGATCGGTTATTGCTTGTTTTTGTCTGTAAACAGTTACTTCTCCACTTTCAACATTATAACGCAAATATTTATTCAAAGCTGTCATCCTTTCACCATAGGCAAAATATATATCATTATTCATATTATCCATAATACAGCTTTTTACAGTAATTGAATTATTTATGCAATAACGATAAAAAGGATCATGCGATAAATGATGATTTTCTGTACTGGTCAGAATCTGATAACTTTTGTCAATTAAATTAGGTTCATCAATTCGTTCATATAATTCTTTAATTTTTCTTTCTCGTGAAATATTGGAAGTTCCAAACATCCATATAGGGCTGTATTGATAACGTCCTTTATCCGACAATGAAAGGTTAGCAACATAAATGAAGTTATTCTGCATTTCATTTTTTATTACTTTGCCACGAGTCAGTTCATATATTGCTCCTGAATTATCTCTTTTACTTCCTACAGTAATAAACCATGCATGTGAGCTATAGCCATCAAACATTCGGTCTACTTCACTTATTTGGTCTCCGTTTTCAAGTACATTTCTCAATTTAAAAGCCAATGGCGTTCCTATATTATATTCATTTACTTCTTTGTCATTTCCGGCCGGTGTTCCATTCATATTAATGGACATACTTAATCCCTTATGATTCATCCCGGTATAAACTCCAGGATATCCAATAAAAGTCAAAACTGTAACCGGGATTCGATCTTGTTTATGATAATTTACAATTAAAGGATGAGCCGCTAAGGCTTCAATTCCCGGCCAATCTAAATTCCTTCCGTGAACAATACCATTTTCGTTGCGCATGATAAATGCTGTGCAACTAATCTTAAAAAACAACTGAGGGAAATAAGCAATAATTTGCAGGTCTTTTAATTTCAAATCGCTTCCTTCAGCCATTCCCTTCAATTCCTGAATATACTCTACCGGCATTGTTTTTTCTACTTTTTTAATTTTGGAGTTGAGAACTATATTGGCAATCCACTTTTTTAAGAAGAAACTTCCAATATATGAATCGATCAAGCTATCAATAGTGTAATCCATATCTATCAACCTGTCATTCAATAAAACGCCATACTGTAATCCCATTTCATAAGAATCACCTTTAACAGTTAAAAAAGGGACACCTTCCTTAACTACCAATGTTCCATCATGAAAAATTCTTACACTATCCTGAGTTTCGGTATATGTAAAGTCCTGAGCTTTTATAGAAACTGATAAAATCAGTAAAACTGATAATGTAAGAAGTGAATTAATTCTCATATCATTACTTTCAAAGTTATTTCTATAAAATTATAAATAATTTCACATTCTAAAACCTTTTTCATAAATTTAGGTACAATAAAATATTTGATACCGTATCCTTATGTTAAAAAGATTTATTATTACAAGTTTAATTATCTGTTTCTTTTCACAAGTTTCTTTTTCGCAAATTCCAGGATTGACCTTTACCAAGAAGAAAGAGCATCCCGACATTTATTTAAAAAGCAAAACAATATGGGTTACTGCAACACCTTTCTTTTTTGTCGATCGAAAATTCTCGCCCGACCAGGGTTCTACCTATCTTGATGTAGGAATGTTTGGAGGTAATTTAAAACCTTATGTTCAGAACGATTCTGTTGCTTTGCACGATTTAAACAGCTATAAATTAATACGCATATTTGGTCTTGCTCAAATGGGAGTAATTGCACCATTATTAGCCTATAAACATTTCACACCTAAATCTGGAACAACAACTACAGGAAATACGACCATTGACGAAAACATTACTTTAGAAGAAGAATCCGGATATCTTACTGCTGCCATTATTGTTTTTAGCATCGGAACCCTGACCTACCATGTTTTTTCAAAGAATTATCTTTTTGATACATTAGAAAGATATAATTATCTACTTGGTAATAATCCATATTTTGAAGACATTTCTTTCAATCTTAATTTAAGAGTTGATCCGGTATCACAAATACCACAGCTTTCCCTTGTCTGGACATTTTAGTACAATTATCAAATAAAAAATTAAATCTCAATACAAGCTATAATAGGGAAAAGAAAGAATTTTCGTAAGCAATTATTATGATAGATTGAGTATTATGCTCTTTTAAATCTTTAGAAAAAACTTACGTAATATAAAATTATTAACCCATACTATTGTATATGTGTCCATTATTATGTAATTTTTCAACAGATTATAAACCCACTTTCATTTATATTATGAGATTATTAAAACCCTTTAAGATTTATATTGGTTTTACCATTATTTTTTTAATTATTGGCAATAAACTGTGTTTTTCATCTATCAGTTTCAAGCAAGATACCATAATTGCAAATGCTTTTTTTGAGAAAGCTAAGCTGCTTCAAGATTCTGCTCATTATGACAGTGACAGTATTGTGTTATATTATGAAAAGGCAGCTAGTATTTATAAAGTAAATAAATTATGGATAAAACATATTGAATGTAAGAATGAAATAATTTACCAACTATTAAAAAACAAGACAGATAAAAATTTAAAAAATATAGCTTGGGAAAATATTTATTTGTCACAGGAAAAATTAGGTTCCACTCATTTTTCTACTGGCGATTGTTACAATATTCTTGGTGAAATATTTAGTAAAAATGAGATGATTGATAGTGCATTTCAATATTTTAATATGGCCATGGAGATATGGAAATATGATGAGGAAAATCTACAATTAAGAATTTCAAAAGGGCATCATAATCTGGCAAAAACATATAGTGATAAAGGTGAAGCCGATTTAGCTATTCATAATTATAATAAAGCACTTAATATTCTGTTTAAGCAAGTTGGAAAAGATCATCCTAAAATAGCCGATATATATAATGATATGGGAGTATTATATTATTATTCGGAGCAACTTGATTCCTGTTTAATTTATTATAACAAAGCTTTTGAAATCACTAAAAATCATTACGGTCCCAATCATTTAAAACTTGCAAGCTTATACAATAACATAGGTTTAATATACGATATGCAGGGTAAATATTCAGAAGCAATAGAGTGTTACAACAAAGCAATTAATATTACACTTGAAAAAACACAGGATAATCCTTCTTTTGTACTCTACTACAATAACATTGCTATTTGCTACAAGAATATTGGAAATTATGAAAAGGCAGAAGCATTTTATTATAAGAGTTTAAAAATAGCAAAAGTCATTTATGGTGAAAATCATTACTACACCGGCATATGCGTGAAAAATATCGGAAGCCTGTATTCTGACCGGGGAGACTATGAAAAAGCTCTCGAGTATAAAAAAAAGGGTGCCGTAATTATGATAAAACATTTTGGAGCAGAAAACCCCAATTCTGCTAACGCATACGAAACCTTAGGAATAGCATATTCAAATGTTAATGAACTCGATACCGCGCTTAAGTATTTTAATAAATCGCTTCGATTAAAATTAAAAACGGGTGTAATAAATACCCGTACTGCCCGATCGTATAATAATATTGGCGCTACATATAAATATATGGGCGACTATGAACTGGCAAAATACTATTACGAGAGAAGTATTAACATTCGTACCAATCTTATGGGAGATGATCATATTGATAACATTCCGGCATTAAACAACCTGGGTGAGATATTTTTCTTAAAAGGTGAAACTGACACCGCAATTTATTATTTCGAAAAAAACGTTCGTATAATTACAGAAAATTTAGGCGATGATCATCCTCATCTTTCAAGAGCATATTTAAACCTAGGAGCAGCTTATAATGAAACCACCCAATATGATAAAAGTTTTGAATGTTATTTTAAAGCTCTAAAGATAGTAAAATCGGTTTATGGTGAACAACACCCTACATATATAAACCTTTGTATAAATCTTGCATACACATTTCAAAATACTGAAAAATCAGACTCTGCAATTTATTATAGTAAAAAAGCTGTAACAAATGCTAAACTTGTTTACCCTGAGAAGCATCCTGAAATTGCAAAAACTTATGAAACGATGGGATGGATCTATGCGAAATCAAGTGAAAACGATTCTGCATTTGTTTATTTTAAAAAAGCAATTAAAAGCAATTATCTGTCCAACGTATTCGATTATAAAAATTTAAATGTACAATATATACTTGATGAAATTATTTTTATCGAAACTCTTGATAAATATTCAAGCTTTTTAATAAAATTATATCATGAAACAGGCAATGATCTCCATCTGTCCAATGCCCTATTATTTAGCCAGATTTCATTAGAAACAATAAATAGTGTGTTATCTAATTTCAATCTTGAAGAATCGAAAATCACCCTAATGACGAAAACTGTCAATATTATTCAAAATGGATTAGAAGCAGCCTGGGAATATTATGATATTACAGGTAATGAAAATTATAAAAATCTTGCTCTCCAATTCTCTGAACAAAACAAAGCCACTGTTCTATACAAATCTTTACTAAAAAACAAAATAACAGATACATACAATCAAAATGACAGTATTCAAATATACCGTAAAAAATTACATGATAAGATTAATGCATTAAAAATAAAGATTTTGTTAGATAATGTTGAATTAATACAAAAAGATAAATTAAAAGCAGAACTTTTTGAAACGGTTGTAAAATATAACAATCTTGAGGATAGTATTCAATCCATCGGATACAAATATCTTAATAACGAAGTTGCCCGCGAAATATCAATTGATTCAATCAGCAAATATTTAACGCCAAATGAAGTAATCATTGAGTACAGCTTAACAGATTCTGCATTATTTTGCTTTATTATTGGAAATGATTTGTTTGAATGGAATAGAATATCCGTTGATGAAGATTTCAATAAAGTAATAAAAGATTATTTATTAAGTATAAAGAAAAACAGATTAAGTAACTTTAAAAACCTAAGTTACGAACTTTACAAATATCTAATACAACCAATTGAAAAATATATTAATAAAGATGCTAAACTAATTTTTATTCCCGACAAAGAATTAACCTCTATACCATTTGAATCAATTATTACCAAAAAGCCTGAATTACCAGGCAATAAGTTTTCGTCAGATAATTATTTGTTAAAAAAACACGAAATTGTTTACAATTATTCTTGTGCATTATGGATGGAAAGTCACAGAGATATACCCAAACATAGTGGAAATGAGAATCTGGTTGATTTTATTGGTTTTGCTCCGGTTTTTTCCGAAGCCGACAAAATATCAGACATCCCTCCTGTAAATAACGACTTAATGCTTTCCTATCTATCAGACAGCCTGTTAAGAAGTATTACAGTTGATGGGAAAAAATATAAGGAATTGCCTTTTTCAAGGTCGGAAGTAGAAAATATTGTTGAACTTTATGAACGAATAGAAAAAGATGCTAAATGCTACCTATTTTCTGAAGCTAGTGAAGAAAATTTTAAAAAATTATCAGGTAATGCCTGGATTATTCATATTGCAACACACGGTATTTTAAATAATGAATATGCTGAACTCTCCGGATTACTTTTTTTCTCAGAAGAAAAGAATCAGCAGAATTTAATTGATACAATAACAAACATATTACCCGGCTATACTGATATAGGTAATGATGGAATATTGTTTGTTAAAGAAATATATGGATTGAATCTTCAGGCACAACTTGTAGTTTTAAGTGCATGTGAAACCGGTTCCGGAAAATTTATTGAAGGCGAAGGCATTATCTCAATAACAAGAGGATTTATGTATTCGGGTGCAAAAAATCTGATAGTATCATTATGGAAAGTTGGAGATGATTCTACCAAAGATTTGATGGTAAACTTTTATAAAAATTTACTTGAAGGCAACTCAAAAAGTGCAGCTTTAAGAAATGCAAAGCTGAAAATGATAAATAATAATGAAACGGCATTTCCTAAATTTTGGGCAGGATTTGTTCTTATAGGGTCAGATTAAATCTAATAAGTACTTAGGGTGAACTAAAGTTTAGAGTGCCTAAAGTTATTTTAGATAAAATAAATTATAGCGGCTTTAGTGAGATTTAATGCTTTTGTGTTTTTGCGGCACTTTTTTTATTAGCCACTAAATCACAAAAATACAAAAAAAAGCATCCGAGAAATTTTACTTAACAAAGAATTTACCCGTACACAAAGAATATTCTTCGTTTTCAAGTTGCCAATAATACAAGCCTTGTTCTAATTTTTCAGGAAATACGTATGGAGATTTTGCTTTATGCTCAAATACCAATTGATCATTATTATTAAAAACTGTTAAGAATATTTCACCTGATGTCCCCCCCCATTTAAAAATTATTTCAGAATTATACTTGAATTCCTGTCCCATTTCCGGCGAATCAATTTGGATATTCGATCCCCGCATAATATCTTTAATTATCTTCTCGAAAAATAACGATTCTTTAAAAAGGAGACTGTCATATTCTAAGGATGCAATAATCTGCTTATGTACAGGTTTAATATCATGTTCAATAGTATCACTTTCATGAGATTTTGAAGTATCTACAGGTATTATTTCTGATACTTGATTATAAATCTTCCCTTGATTTTTATTGAATAAAAGATATAAACATGCACCAATTGAAATAAGAATAATAACAGATGCAGCAATTTTATATAAAAATTTCAAATTAAAATATGTCTTTTTATTAGAAATATCGTAAGATTTCTTTATTTCATTAATATCTATTTCAGATGATGCAGAATATAAATTATCAAAAACCTTGTTTGTTTTTTGAATATTCTCCCTGCATTCCGAACAAAACAACAAATGTTCTTCAAATTTATCTGTTTCCTCTTTACTCAATTGGTGTAAAAGATACTTAGTTAGTATCTTGTTTTTTTCAATATATTCATGATCAAATTTCATGTAATGAGCTCAATTTAATATTTGTATTTCTTTATTTTGCCCAACAACCTTCCTGAGTTTGCGAATTGCCCTGTATTTTATAATCCTGCAATTCTCTTCACTAATATTTAACTGTTTAGCTATTTCCTTAAATTGTTTTTGTTCAAAAAAGTAATAATATATAATTAATTGTTCTTTTTTTTCTAATTTCTTAAATAAATAAGCTGCATATTCCTTGTTCTCAAAAACCTCTTGATAACTTCCTGATTCCGGCAAATTATAATTCATTTCATCAATCCAAAGTAAATCTTTTTGTTTTTTACTAATCCGAAATATTTCATAAAGTTTTAACTGGGCAATTCTTAACATAAACGATTTTAGTTTATATGAATTTAAAAATTCCAGATTCCCAAGAGCTAATTTTTCTGTAAAAACAATTAATGTTTCCTGAAATATTTCCTCAAAATTATTTATCTGGCTATATCCTTCCATTCTAAGGAATCTGTAAATTTTAATCTTTATGCCATCACAAAATATGTTCCACGCCTTTTTATTTTTAGTAGAAATCAAATTCATAAAATATAGGAAACCCTCATCAAGCAACTTATGACTTATATTGATAATAACCCGTTTAAAACCTGAAAAGTCATAAATTTTATATCCTTTTTCTAAAAAAAACTTTAATTCTTTAATAATCAAGTTAAAATATTCATCCTTATTTAGTACACCGTTTTCATCAGCACACCATAAAATTTCCAGCCTTTTTTCTTCAGCCCAATGTTTTATAATAATCTCTGTTGTGATAAATAACTTATCCCATGCCTGATTATTATCCTGCTGTAAATCTTTTAAAAAATCTTGAAAATTTTCAGGCATCTATCTATTGTATAATGTTGGATTATATTTTTTCGTTACAAACGAAAGCTAAAAATACTACAATTTAATTAAACATAGCAAAACCCGCAAGTCCTGTTTGTAAGTTCCGATTCCCAAATTACAAAATATCAAAAAAATGTAATTGTATTTGTAACGTTTCCTTTCTTCTTGTCATATCCATTAAACAACTAAAATAATAAATTACGAAATTAGCATTATGGAAAATACAAATAATAATGAAATAATATATTCGAAAATTAGAGGATGGCTTTGGTTGCCTGTAATATCAATAATAGTTTCTATGTTTCAATTCCTTAAATTTATTTTCATGGCAATCACCCATAGAGAAATATTTGATATTGGCTTAAACTACATAACCCTGATATACAATCTTATAATTATTATATATATTATAATTATAAGCATTTTATTTTTCAGGCGTAAATCCATAACTCCCGGATTATTTGTTATTCTATGGTTATTCTGGATGGCTATGGCTACATTTATTATGATTTTCAGTTCTAATTACCACTTAACTCTACAATCTAATAATGCGGTTGTTTACCAGTTTTTTGGAAGCATTATTGGAGGTCTGATATTCATCCCGTTTTTCATTTATTCAAAACGGGTCAAACATACTTTTACAATACCCATAAACACAGAAGATAGTTTAGAAAATTTATTTGTACATATTGAAAAATTTGCCAACTCATTAGAACAATTTTTAGGACAAAGAAAAAAACTACTAATTCCAATGATCATTTTATATGAGGTAATTCTCATAATATTGAGTATTGTAATATCAGCATTTATTTAAAATTAAAGACAACTAAACCATGAAAAAAGAATTATTTGCAATAAGCTTTTTATTAATTTGCATTACACTGTATTCACAAGAAAAAGAAAATACACATGCAATAGGATTTTCAACGGGAGTAAGCCTGCCAAGAGAAGATGGCATGTATATCGATTACGATCAATACAATGTATGGCCTGATACTAAATTAAGTACAGTCTACAACGCTTTTTATGAATACAAATCTTCTTCATATTTTAAAATAGGATGCCATATCGAATATGAAAATACTAAATCTGAAATAACTTATCCTTTTGATGAAGAAATAAAGGCAAAAAGGCTTGTATTTGGTTTGCATTGGATTGGTCAGATTCCAAAATATTTTATTCATTTGGATCTTGGCGGTTATTTAAATCTTGGTTCAGCTAGCTCAAAAGATTGGGACACTAATTTAAATGGAGTTGAATTTGGTATTCTTGCTGGACCAGGTATCGATTTTGAACGCTTTGGACTTGCAATTCATTTTAAACCCGGGTTTTCTTATTTTTTCTCAGATGATTCACCTGAAGCAGTATTACTATTTAGTCAACGATTAATGTTAAGAATACAGTATCATCTCTAAAAATAAATAACAAAACATAAGTTAACTACAAAAATATATTCTCATGAATAAACAATACTACGTAATTCTTTTTTTGCTTATTTCCCTGATATTTTCTTGCGAAAAAGACGATTCCGGGAATTCAATAGCAGAATGTGATGTTAATGGTGTATGGATAGGCGAATGGGAATCTAACCTACAAATAACCGGAACATTTTGCGCTAATGTAACACAAAATCTAACCGATTTTTCGGGAAATATCTGTATACGTATTGATGAGCCCAGTACCGAAAACTACAATAGGGATTTTGAGGGAACAGTAAAAAGTAAAAATGTAAAAACCATTATGACTATCCAGGGAGTTGAGATTACTGCCGAAGGTGATATTACTGATGACACTCTCGTTGCAGGAAACTTTAATGTTCCTGATTTAAGTATGCATGGTACTTTTGATGGTAAAAATATCCCTACGACTGAAGCAATACTGACAGAGATTTATAGTTCTCCACTCGGAGTTATTGAACATATTTCAGATTTTATATATATTGAAAATAGTTTATGGATATTTATGTACTCTGATGATTGCTGGGAAGATGTACCCAAAACCAAAATACACAAATACGATTTAACAGGTAATTTAATCGAAACTATATGTTTTGATGCAATTTTATCAAGCAATGTTTCATCTGATGGGCAATATATATGGGAATTATACAATGGAACAACAATTTCAAAATATAATACAGATGGGAATAAAATTGATTCATTAGATGTTCCAAACTCATTACATAGTCATAAAATATCATGCAGTGCTACAAATCTTTTTTTCTTTATCGAAGGTAAAATTTATAAAACAGATTATTCATTAAATGTAAAAGAATGCATAAACCCCAGGTATAACTTCCCTGCCGCATATACTGTTTATAAAGATTATCAACTATACAGTTCCGGTAATGTTTTATATAAAATGAATTCAGATGGAGATATAATCCACGCTTATGTTTTACCAGATGAAAGATTTATTACTGACATTGAAACCAATGGCACTAAAGTCTGGATTTTTGTTAATTGGGACGACGAAAATGCCAGTAATCAGATGTTTCCATTTCGTTATACGATATACGAAATTGATTTAAATTAGCTAATTATTAACTTATTGGTAAATTATATTATGAGAAAACTTACAATCGCATTTCTGATTTTATTTGGAGCTACACTTCAAAATACATTTTGTCAATCATTTGATGAATATAAATCCAAAAATTATATTTTTCTTCAGATTAATAATCACTTAGAAAAAAGAGGCTCAGATCTCTATTATACAAGCAATCCTGATTATGCCTTAAGTTATGAAAGAAAACTTTTTACAATTGGGCGGAATAATTTTTTAGTAGGTGTTAGAACCGGTTTTTATAAAGAATATGTTTTAACAGGCCACAACTGGACACATCCAACTAACACCAGATTCTTTATAGGAACAACTCCATCATACAGATTAGATATTACAAAAAAAATTAAAATTCAGGTAAATTTTTTATGGGATATATTACTTCCTGATGATTATGATGAAACATGGTCGTACTTTGCTTTAGAGCCTTCTTTTAATTTCTATTTTACAGAACATTTATATGGAGCAATATCCGGTACTATGGGAGTATTCCAATTTTTTGAACCAAAAGCATATATGGATAAGGCAGGTATAAAATTTGGTTTTGCATTTTAAGATTAATCTAAATTTATTTCATCTGTTTATAACTTAACAACTAACTATGTTCTTGTTAGTTAAGCTTTTTATTTTAATTTTCGCTTATACTTATTTGAACGATGGAACATCCATGCCTGCCTGACGGCAGTCAGGGCAGTCAGGTTATATTTATTTATTCACTTCGTTTATGAGACCGCTTCGCTAAGTTCCTTGTGTGTACTTTTAGTGCATGGATGTTTCATAAAAAGAGCCAACAATTAAAAACTGTCGGCTCTTTTACTTTTCAAAACTACAATAATGAAAATCAAAAAAAATTATTCCCCTATATAATCTATTATTTCCTCAGTTTGATCTGAACTTCCAATACCATCCCATATATCGTGTAAATTATCAACATCATCTTTCCCATTTTCAAAACTTTCTTTATTATAATCACTCATTTCAAAATATTCTTTTTCCCCCGTATCAATTATCATTACTTCCTGACCTTTTAAATCAATAAATAATTTAATTGATGATTCCTTACAAGCATTCATTATTTTATCAAGAAAATTTCTGGAAACTTCAATAGTTAATATTCCGTAATTAATTGCCTTCGCACTGAAAATATCGGTAAATACATCGGATATAACCACTCCGAACCCCATATCATGTATCGATTTAACCAGCTGATCATAATTTGACACTTTATCACAATCAACATCTACAACTAAAATATTTTCTTTATTGCCAGGACCTGCTTTTACAATGTTAATATCTAATGTTTCCTGATCGCTTTTTTTTACATCCTTAGCAATTGCTAATACTCCAGAGGTTAAAGTAGAAACTTTTGAGATACTCATAATAATAGAATTTGGTTTTTAAATTTTTTATTTACTTTTGTTAACATAGCCTTAAACATTAATCAAAAATATTTTTTGTTACCTTAGTTCAAAAACAAAATATTTCGTTATTTACAATGCCTATTAAAAAACAGTATAAAACATTAAAAGATTAATGAGTTGAATATTAGCAATTAATGTTATTTTTCACTAAAAAATAATTACGATGCCCAACAAGAATACCGACCCATTATTTCAAATTATAAAATCGCTCACTAAAGCCGAAAAAAGGTATTTCAAATTACATGTTAATAAGCAAAAAGCTGGTGAGGATACAAAATTTTTAAAACTTTTTGATTTAATTGATAAGCAAAAAGATTATGACGAATCAAAAATCTTAGAAAAAGAAAAAACAATAAAAAGTCAACAATTATCAAATTTAAAAGCTCATTTATATAAACAAATTATCCAAAACTTGCGAAATCTAAATTCTGATGAAGATATAGATTTACGTATTCGCGAGTTAATAGATCATTCTACTATATTATACAATAAATGTCTTTACGATCAGTGTGTTAAAATGCTTGACAAAGCAAAAAATTTGGCCGAAAAATATGATAAGAATGTTCTTCTTTTAGAAATCATCGAATTCGAGAAAAGGCTTGTAACTAAATATATCCGATCCAACATTGAAGATAAAGTAAGTCTGCTTATAAAAGCATCTGATCAGATTAATGAAAAAATAAATAATATTAATACATTCTCAAATCTCACAATTAAACTTTATTCATTTTATCTTAAAATCGGTTTTTTAAGAAATCATAAAGATTTTGAGCTGGTTAATAGTTTCCTGTACTCTACACTACCCGTATTCCAGGAAGAACAACTTTCATTCGATGAGAAAATGTATTTATACAACTCATTTGTCGGGTATTATTTTTTCATTCAGGATTTTGAACGTGGTTACGAATATGCTAAAAAGTGGGTAAGCCTTTTTGATGAAAACAATGATTTGATTTTACCAAAAGTTGAAATGTACATCAGAGCCATTAACAACTTGCTTGTTTCACAATCAAAATTACACAGATATGATGAATTTAAAATTACAGTACGGAAACTTAATTCTATTATTGAGATTCCTGATCTGAAATTAACGGAAAATATCAGGTTGTTGCTTTTTAAATATTCATCAACACACCGGATAAATCGCTATTTTATGCTTGGAGAATTTACCGAAGGATCGAAAACAATACCGGAAATAGCCGAAAGTCTCGAAAATTTCGAACATTTGCTTGACACACACTACGTTATTATATTTTACTACAAATTTGCATGTATGTATTTTGGTAACAGTGATTATAAAAAAGTAATTTATTGGCTAAATAAAATTATCAACATGAAAGATGTTGATCTTAGATCAGACATACACAGTTTTGCCCGAATATTAAACTTAATAAGTCATTACGAATTAGGTAATTTGGATTTGGTTGATTACTACATTCGCTCAACGTATCGATTCCTTATAAAGAAAAACGATTTGCATTTATTCCAGAAAATACTCATGAAATTTGTACGAAAACTAAATTCAATTACTCGAGACCAGTTAATTGATGCTTTCAAAGACCTTAGAGAACAGCTACTGCCTTTAAATGACAGATTTTACGATCGCAGACCATTTATTTATTTCGATATTATTTCATGGCTGGAAAGTAAAATTGAAAACAGGGATATACAGGAAATAATTCGTGAAAAAGCACTTAAAAAAATAAGCAATAATGTTTAAGCCTGAATTATTAAACTTTTATTTCAATTACTTGTCAAATAGCTTGGTATCTTATATGAACTTTTCAAAAACACGAGTTATGAAAAAAATTTCCAGTTTTCTATTAATTACAGTTATAAGCCTAAATATTATGTGTGCACAAGATCGTATCACCGGGGAAACATTTGCAACACGCTCCGAAGTTATTGCCAAACACGGAATGGCAGCAACCAGTCAACCTTTAGCAACGCAAGTTGCATTAGATATTTTAAAAAAAGGTGGTAATGCTATTGATGCAGCTATTGCAGCAAATGCAACACTTGGTTTAATGGAACCTACCGGAAATGGCATGGGCGGCGATTTATTTGCAATTATTTGGGATGCCAAAACTCAAAAGTTATATGGATTAAATGCAAGCGGGCGTTCTCCAAAATCATTAAGTCTTGAATACTTTAAAGAAAATGGATTAGAAAAAATTCCTTCTCACGGTCCTTTACCAGTATCTGTTCCGGGCTGTGTTGATGGATGGTTCGAAATGCACAAAAAATTTGGATCAATGAAAATGACAGAGATCCTAGATCCAGCAATAACGTATGCACGTGAAGGTTTTCCTGTTAGCGAACTAATTGCTTACTACTGGGGTCGAAGTGTGCCTTTTTTAAAAAAGTTCCCAAATTTTACTGAAACTTTTACAATAAATGGCAAAGCTCCGGCAAAAGGCGAAATATTTAAAAATCCATATTTAGCCAATACGCTTGAAAAAATTGCTAAAGGAGGTCGCGATATTTTTTATAAAGGAGAAATTGCTGAAGAAATCGATCGCTACATGAAAGAAATGGGTGGTTTTCTTTCTTATGAAGATCTTTCAAATCATAAATCGGAATGGATTGAACCAATTTCAGCTAATTATCGTGGTTATGATGTTTGGGAACTTCCACCAAACGGACAAGGAACAGCTGCATTACAAATATTAAACATTCTTGAAGGTTATGATATTGTATCCATGGGATTTGGTAGTACAGAATACATTCATGTTTTTACTGAAGCTAAGAAATTGGCTTTTGAGGATAGAGCAAAATATTATTCCGATATGGATTTTAATGATATTCCTATCGAAAAGCTTATTTCCAAAAAATATTCTGATGAAAGAAGAAAACTTATAAACCTCGATCGTGCTGCCAGAAATTATCCTGCCGGTGAATTAGAAAAAGGAAACACAATTTATTTAACTATTGCCGATGAATTCGGAAATATGGTTTCGTTAATACAAAGTAATTATCGTGGCATGGGTTCAGGAATGACACCAAAAGGATTAGGATTTATATTACAAGATCGTGGTGAGCTTTTTAGTTTAGATGAAAACCACATGAATTGTTACGCACCTGACAAACGACCTTTTCATACTATTATTCCTGCTTTTATAACAAAAAACGGAAAACCTTATATGAGTTTTGGAGTTATGGGAGGCTCTTTGCAACCACAAGGCCATGCACAAATTGTAATTAACATGATCGATTTTGGAATGAACCTACAAGAAGCTGGAGACGCTCCCAGAATAAGGCATGGAGGAAGTTCTCAACCTACAGGAGAAATAATGAAGGATGGAGGAACTCTATATCTGGAATCAGGTATAGATTATGAAGTTATTCGGGAGCTAATGAAAAAAGGACATAAAATTATGTTTGATTTAGGTGGTTATGGTGGATACCAGGCAATTATGTACGACAATGAGAATGGAGTTTATTATGGAGCTTCGGAATCAAGGAAAGATGGACAAGCAGCAGGTTATTAAATAAAGAAATAATTTATTTTATGGACGGATCATTATTATTAGAACTGATAAATAAAAGACAAAGCGATAGAGCATATTTATCAAATCCTATTGAAGGAGATAAACTTGGACGAATATTAGAAGCAGGAAGATTAGCACCATCGGCTTGCAATGCTCAACCCTGGAAATTTATTATTGTTAATGAGCTGGAGTTAAAAAATAAAATTGCCGATTGTACTTCCAGCAAAATTTTAGGTATGAATCATTTTACAAAGCAAGCTCCGATTCATATTGTAATAGTTGAAGAAAAAGCCAATTTCACTTCAAATGCAGGTAGTTTAATAAAGAATAAACAATTTCCATTAATAGATATTGGTATTACTGCAGAACATATATGCTTACAAGCCGCAGCCGAAGGTTTAGGAACTTGTATGCTTGGCTGGTTTGATGAGACCAAAGTAAAAAAACTATTAAATATACCTAAATCAAAACGAGTACCTTTAATAATTACCTTAGGATATCCTGCAAGCGAAACACGCGAAAAAAGGAGAAAAGATTTAGATAATATCACCAGTTATAATAGTTACTAATCTAAAATTTGGAATGCTAACTGTACAGACGCAATGCATTGCGTCTCTATACTATATTCACTTCCATTTCCAAATCAATTCCAAACTTTTCTTTTACTGATTTTTGAATTTCCTGTGCCAAATATAAAATTTCCTGGCCTGTTGCTCCTCCATTATTAACTATTACAAGAGCCTGTTTATTATGCACGCCTGCTCTACCTATGCTTTTACCTTTCCATCCCGACTTTTCGATTAACCAACCTGCCGGAATTTTAATCAGATCATTTCCCTGGATATATGTCGGCATTTCAGGGTAATATTTTTTTAATTCATCGGCTTTATGATTTTGCACAACAGGATTTTTAAAGAAACTTCCGGCATTTCCTATATCTTCCGGTTTGGGTAATTTTGATTCTCTTATATTTATAACAGCTTGTCGTATGTTCTTTAAATTTATCTCATTACACTTTCCAAGTTCCTCTTTCAAATTACCATAATCAAGCTTAAAAACTGGCTGTTTATTTAACTGAAAAGTGACATAGTTAATTATGTGTTTCCCTTTTAATTTGTGTTTAAAAATACTATCTCTATATGCAAATTGACATTCTTCATTTTTAAATGAAAAAACTTTTAAAGAATCAATTTCAAGCGTTTCAACTTCAGTAATAACATCTTTTACCTCAACTCCATAAGCTCCAATATTCTGAATTGGGCAAGTGCCAACATTACCAGGAATTAATGATAAATTTTCAATACCTCCCCAATTTTTATCAACACAATAATCTACCAACACATCCCAATCTTCTCCAGCTCCAACTCGTATTTTAACAAAATCATCTGAATCATCAATTATTTCAATTCCTTTAATATTAGGCCGAAGTACATAACCTTCAAAATCTTTAGTAAATAAAACATTACTTCCTCCTCCTAAAATTATTAAAGGCAAATCTTGTTTTGGATGTAAATTTAAAAAATCGATTAATTCAATAACTGAGGAATATTCAGCAAAATAGAGGGTTTTAACATCAATGCCTAAAGTATTATATTTTTTTAACGTAAAATTTTCTTTAATCTCAAGCATAAGTTGTTATTTTATTACCCAAAGATAAGGATTGAAAATTATAAATGCCTAAGATGAATTAAAATGAGCTAAAATGCCAAAATATTTTATACGTATTTTAGGTATTTTTAAACTTTAGTCATTTATAGAATAGTTATTAAAGAAATTCTATTATTAAAAAAACAAATTAGTAAAGTAAAAAAGTGAAGCGAATATATATTGCAGTTACAAATGATTTAGTCACCGACAACAGAATTCATAAAGTTGCAAGTACTTTATTGAAATCAGGTTCCAAAGTTACTATTATCGGGAGAAAGAAACCAGGGAGTTTACAGCTTAAGAATCGTCCTTACCATACTAAGCGATTTCGATTATTTTTTAAACAAGGTCCCGGGTTTTATCTTGAATATAATATACGGTTGTTTATCTATTTGTTTTTCAGACGATTTGATATTATTGTTGCCAATGATCTGGATACATTGTTAGGTTCATATTACGCCAGCAAATTTAGATTTAAACATTTGGTTTACGATAGTCACGAATATTTTACTGAAGTTCCTGAACTGGTAAACAGAAACTTTCCAAGAAAAGTATGGAAAATAATTGAAAGAAAAATATTGCCTAAAATAAAATATTCGTACACTGTTTCTGAATCCATAGCAAAAACATATCAAAAACAGTATGGTATAAAAATGAAAGTAGTACGAAATGTTCCTTATTATATTGATCAAATACAAGCTAAGGAAACTCAAAAAAATGGTATAAAACACATTTTGTATCAAGGTTCGTTAAATGTAGGCAGAGGCTTAGAACACATTATTGATGCCATGCAATTTATTGAAAATGCAAAACTCATAATAATAGGTAATGGTGATATAGCAGAACAGTTAAAAGAAAGAATACTGGATAAAGAATTAACTAAAAAAGTTGAATTAAAAGGCAGAATCCCGTTTGAGGATTTGCCTGCGGAGACTGCAAAAGCCGATTTAGGAATTGCACTCGAAGAAAACATTGGATTAAATTACTACTACGCTCTACCAAATAAACTTTTTGATTACATACAAGCAGGAGTTCCCGTTTTAGTTTCTCCGTTTCCTGAAATGCAAAAGATCGTGAATAAATACGAAATAGGAACTGTTTACGATCATAAAGATCCGAAATCGCTGGCACAAAAAATCTCAGAAATATTCAGGTTAAAGAATCGTTACAACAAGTGGAAAAAAAATACATTCATTGCTGCTAAAGAACTTTGCTGGAAAAATGAGGAAAAAATTCTGATAGCAATTTATTCAGAACTGGGAATACATTTTAAATAAGCTTTAGTTTAATTTTATATTTTAGGGGTATTAAATTCGGCATACGTTTTATAGAAAAAATTTGATGCACAATATCAGTGATAATAACTTAATCCAAAAAATTAAGCTTGGCAATAAAAATGCTTTTGACAGCTTATTTTTTAAGTATTATAAACCTCTATATCGATTTGCTTTACACTTTTGCAATAATTCTACAATAGCAGAAGAATCTGTTCAAAAGACTTTTATAAAAATTTGGCAAAATAATTCAGATTTAGTTCCTGCAGAAGATATTGGAAAACTCTTGTTTGTATATACTAAAAATGCTGTTATAGATGAAATTAGGAAAGATGGTGTCAGAAGAAAACATGAAGGATCAGTTATAACAGAAATCATGATTGATGACAATAATTCATGCGATGACAAATACCGGATAAAAGCCATTCTGGAAACAGGTATTGAAAAACTACCTAAAAAGGCAAAAGAAATTTTTCGTTTGGCAAAACAGGAAGGTTTAAGCATAAAAGAAATTGCTGATTATTTAAAATTATCAAATAAGACAGTTGAGAATCAACTTACTATTGCATACAAGAAGCTACGCCGGCATCTTCAACCTTTTAAAAATCAGCTTAATTATTAGGGGATTAAACTCTCAGAACCGTTATACGATTAGAATGAAAAAATTACATAATATATTTAAAAATAAGGAAAGAGTAAACAAAGATTTTGATCTTGATATCGATAAGATATTAACAGATCATAATTTAAATTATTCTGATATTGATTTTGAAAACAAAGACTCTGATGTATTAAAATCATACAGTAATTTAAATTATCAAATTAATAAAAGCTCAAATTATTTTAAAAATCTAAGATCTTTTATTCCTTTCTTTAACTATAAAGCAATACTAAAACCAGCTTATACAATTGTTCTTACAACAATAGTAATATTTGCAGTTATTGAGTTTAAAAAAATAAACAAGGATGTTGAGTATGTAGAAATTACAGTTGATAAAGGCGAGAAAATAACTTTACATTTAAATGACAATTTCACAATCTGGCTTAATTCCGAAACAACAATTAAGATTCCAATGGAATTAAAAAGAAACGCTAAGATATTTTTAGATGGAGAAGCCTATTTTGAAGTTAATCAAGATAAAAAAGTAACAATTATTTCTGGTGGAATTACTTTTGAAACTAAAGATTGTGATTTTCATATCAATTCCAAATTCAATGACGAGTTAGTAGCTCATGTAAAAGAAGGTAGTTTAGATTTCTATAATCCTGATTTTCCAAAATCTACTAAATTAAGCTTAAGCAATGAAGATAAAGCATTATTCAATCCTATAGTAAACTTTATCGCTGTTGAAAAAGAAAATGACACGAACTATTTAGCCTGGCATACAGGGTTATTAGACTTTGACAATACAAGTTTAAATGAAGTATCAGAAATAATCTCATGCTATTTTGGCATTCCTATTCAAATTGCAAACCCAGACTTACAATATAAAAAATTTACAGCATCTTTTAAGGATGCAGATATCGACGAAATTTTAGAAAAATTACAATTTACTTTTAATTGCGAAATCTCCGGAGATGGTTGCAAACTAATTATTAATTAAAAATTAAAACCATGAAAAAAATTATAACTACATTATTAACCCTTTTGTTTTTATCTAATATTAATTCTTTTGCTCAAAAGGATGATCCTATAAAAATGAAACTTCTTGATGCAGCAGGAGATAAAACTTTTTTAAAAGATTTTCCATTCCAATTAGATCCTGGAGAAGAAAAACAGTTCCCGGTTCAATTACAGAAAAAAACTTGGTATTATTGGTATGCATTTTTATCTGAATACAAACAATTTCGAATTACCATTTATGATGAATATTATAATACTACTTTTCAAAATAAAGAAAATGCAATAGATGTAATCAACTTCTCTACGAAAAGTAATAAACCTGTCAAGTATATTTTAAATATAAAAAACACATCTACCAAACCTATTACCAGCACGATATTATTAATGTATGCCGGAAAATTTAATCCTAAAAAAGATATAGTTTCAAATCCAATATTAGATAAACTAGGAGCAGCATCAAATAGTACATATTTAAAAGATTTTTCTATGAATTTGGAGCCAGGTGGAGAAGCACGTTACTCACTCGTTTTATCCAAAAATTCAATTTACGAACTTTCAACTTACCAATATGAACCAAATCAGTTTGAAATAAAGCTTTTTGATAATAAGTCAAAAGAGCCACAAGTTCCAACATCGATGGAAGTAAATAATAAAATTACATCTTTAGAATATACAATAAACGAAACGGGTATTTATCATTTATTTGTAAAAAACAACTCATCTAAACAGTCAAAAACAGTTATTCTTTTAACTTTTGTTGACAGGATAGAAGATATAATACCTATTTCAAAGCAAACTGTAAATCAAGATCAGCCCAAACTTGAATATGCCGAAAAAGACAAAAGCTATTACTTTGTAGTAGATAAAATGCCTAAATTTAAAGGCAAAAAAGACAATAACAAAGAATTTAGAGAATTCATTAATCAAGAGATTAAGTATCCACAGGAAGCTATTGATAAAAAAATTGAAGGAAAAGTTTTTGTTCAGTTTGTTATTGGTAAAAACGGATATATTAAAGATGCAAAAGTTGCACGGGGAATACATCCATCAATTGACCAGGAAGCATTAAGAGTAGTTTACAGTTCTCCTAAATGGGAACCTGGAATTAAGGATGGAGAACCTGTTGATGTCATGTTTACGTTCCCAATAGAATTTAAATTACCATAATAACATTCCTCACCTCCAAATTCTTTCTTTGTTTAATGCTCGTTGATAATTACGGGCATTTATATTATGTTGTGAAAGTGTTTTTGCAAAATTATGGTATCCTGAAAAATCAGATTTAGCACAAAAGTACAGATAGCTATGGCTTTCATAATTTAAAACCGCATCAATAGCCGAAATAGAAGGAATAGAAATTGGTCCCGGTGGTAATCCATAACGCTTATAAGTGTTATATGGTGAATCAATTTGTTTATGAACATTCAAAACTCTTTTAATAGAAAAATCACCAAGAGCAAATTTCAATGTAGGATCGGCCTGTAAATGCATTCTCCTGCGTAAACGATTAATATAAACTCCTGCAACTCTTGGCATTTCTTTGCTATAATAAGTTTCTTCATCAACTATAGAAGCCAGAGTTGTAACATCTTCAGGAGTTAAATTTAAGATCGCCGCTTTACTTTTTCTCTCATCGTTCCAGAACCTTTGGTATTCTTTGTACATCCGGTCAATAAATTTTTCAGCTGAGGTATTCCACCAAAACTCGTAAGTGTTTGGTAAAAAAATGCAAGTGAAAGTTTCTTGTATTAATCCATATTCTGTAATTAAAGAATCATTATAAAGCAATTTTATTAAAGTTAGCGAATCGGGCTCTATTTGTTTTGAAATCTTTCCGGCTAATTGTTCTCTTGTTCTTATACTGTTAAAAACAACCTTAACAGGATCTTGAAATCCTGAGCGTAATTTATCAATCAGATCATTATTATTCATTAAACTATCAAGCCTGTACCTGCCAGGATATACATGATTTGGGTAGTTTTTCTTTTCGGCCAGCCATTTAAAAGAATTAATATCTTTAAGTATGCTATCTTTTTCTAAAATTTGAATAACATCATTAAAATCGGAACCAGTTGAAATGTATAAATAATATGAATTCCCGTTAATATTGGGCTTATATATTTTTTTGTATGTAATAGAGGCAATTGAAATTGCAACAATTATTATTAAAATCGCAAAAGGAATGATATATTTACGTATAAAAGATTTTTTCATCTTAAAATTACTTTTTAAAAATAAATTACGAACAAAAGTATTACTATTTTGGTTTCTTTACTTTATAAAAATCGCATTATTATGTATAATTTTAAACATTCAGTCAATCTTTTTGCAATTATTTATAAATTAGTTGTAAATTAGTATTGATTTTTACTTTATTTGCTAGATTTTCTTTAAATTTAGGTTGAAATTTTAGATTAGGATATTTGAATATGAAAGATTTAATAATAAAGGGTACAGAAAAAACTCCTTCCGTTGCATTAAATAATAATGGTGTTTTAAAAATCGAGGGGCGTTCTATACCTGAAGATGCTGCTAAATTCTTTAGACCTCTTCTTGATTGGACCAAAGATTTTACTGCAAGCGAAATACGTGTTGATATTAAACTTGAATATTTTAATACTAGCTCATCCAAATTTATTTTGGAAATGTTAAGACTTCTTGAAAATAACCCTGACAATAATAACATTCTTGTAAACTGGTTTTATGAAGAAGGAGATCTGGATGTTTTAGAATCCGGACAGTATTTTGAATCTATTATTGGTATACCTTTCAAATACATTGAATACGAAGATCTTTAATTCATTCGTATTTAGCCTTGTTTTTGGGTCATAATTATTTACTTATAAATGTTTTGCTTATGAAAAAAATGTTGTTTTTCTTTTATATAGTATTAGACATTGTTAAACATATATTACTTAATTAATCACTAAAATGACAAAACAGAAATCAAATAAGAAAATTTTGAACGTTAGCTCAGAACTTAGCAAAGAAAATATATTTTTTACGGTTTCGTCGCTTTCAGACTTTCTGTTTATTCTAAATACTAAAGGCTTTTATATTGATATTCAATTTCCACATAACAATAATATTATTGACCTGAATCCCAAATCAATAATTAATAAGCACTATACCAAAGTGCAAATTGGTGATGATTTTAATAGAAAACTTGAAAAATATCTCACAAGACTTAAGGAAACAACAATAAATCAAGAATTTGAATTTAGCATATCAAAAGATATTGAGAAAAACTATTTCAACGTTAAGATTTCAGAATTAAAATCTGAAAAAGGGCAAGTATTAGGTTATGTTTTACTGGCTCATGATATCACAAAAATTAAGCAACACGAAAATATATTAAATAAAGAGCTTGAAGAGCATAAAAAGAAAATATCCGATCTGGAAAAAGAAGCTGACTTTTATATAAAACAAGGTGATGTTATTACCAACCAGCGAACTAAAATTCAGAAGGAAAGAGACAACCTGGCGATTGAGAAAACAGATATGGTAAAGCAAAAGGCTTTATTGGAACAAGATCTTGATTTTATTATGAAACAAGGTGATAAAATTGCTGAACAGACACATAAAATTAAGATTCAACATAAACTTGTTCAAAAACAAAATAAAAAGATCGAAGATAGTATTTTATATGCCAAGAGAATTCAGTCGGCTGTTCTGCCACCAAACAGGTTTATTCAGCATCTCTTATCGGAACATTTTATTTTTTACAAACCAAGAGATATTGTAAGTGGTGATTTTTACTGGACAAAACAAGTTGATGATAAAATATATATAGCTGCTGCAGACTGTACAGGGCATGGTGTTCCCGGAGCCTTAATGAGTATGCTGGGTATTACTTTTTTAAATGAAATTATTAATAGAGACACCATTATACATGCCAATGAAATTCTAAACGAGCTTAGGATTCATATTATTAGCTCGCTACGCCAAACGGGCTCATCAGGCGAAAGCCGTGACGGACTGGATATAGCTCTATGTATTATTGATCATAAGAAACAAATATTAGAATATGCCGGAGCAAACAATCCATTATATTTAATTCGAAACAATGAACTTATAGAAACAAAAGCTGACAGAATGCCTATTGGCATTCATCGAAGAGCGAAAGAATCATTCCAAAATCATATAATTAAGTTACAAAAGGATGATTTAATTTATTTATTTTCTGATGGTTTTGTAGACCAGTTTGGTGGAGAAGATGGAAGAAAATATTTGTCTGCAAATTTCAAAAAACTACTAATTAAAAATTGCTCTCAAACACTTAATGATCAAAAGATAATTATAGAAAAAGCTTTTGAAGAATGGAGAGGAGAAAGAACACAGTTAGACGATATTCTTATTATTGGTTTTAAAATAGCTTTTGATAAAGAAGAAATAAAATCGAAGCAGGATTATGACTGGGCCGGGAAAACTATCTTAATAGCTGAAGATGATGAAGCAAATATGCTTTTATTAAAAAAAGCACTTGAAAAAACAAATGCAGAGATAATTCAAGCTGAAAATGGAAAAGATGCCGTAAAACTATTTAGAACTAATCCCGATATTGATGTTATACTAATGGATATCAGGATGCCAATTATGGATGGAATAGAAGCTACAAGCCAAATCAAACAAATTGATGATAATATTCCTATTATTGTTCAAACAGCTTTTACTATGTCATCAGAAAAAGAAAAAAGTTTTAAAGCAGGTTGTTATGATTATATTACAAAGCCAATAAATATAAAAGAACTATATGCAACTATTTGCAAATACATAAAAAAAGATGACTAAATAAAAAATCCGGATAAACCCGGATTTTTTATTATCTTTTCAAATCTCACTATTTTAATTTCTCTAATACAGTTTTCATTCTTTTTATTGCTTCCTGCAATTTTTCATCAGATGCAGCATAAGAAAATCGCAAATAATCAGGAGAACCAAAAGCAGACCCTGGAACTGTAGCTACATGAGCTTTTTCTAATATATATATGGATAAATCTGATGCATCTTTAATAGTTCTTTCACCATCCGATTTTTCGAAAAATGATTTTACCTCAGGAAATAGGTAAAAAGCTCCTTCAGGAACATTTACCTTAAACCCTTCAATTTCTCTTGTTAATTTAACTACAAGGTCTCTCCTTCGTTTGAAAGCTGTAACCATTTTGGTAATATCCGTGCTTTCGGTATTAAGTGCAACAACAGAAGCCATTTGCGATATAGAAGAAGCACCTGATGTTAACTGACCCTGAATTTTATTACAAGCTTTTGCAATCCATTTTGGTGCAGCTATATATCCAATTCGCCATCCGGTCATTGCATATCCTTTAGATACACCATTAATAATAATTACTTTATCGCGAATAAAATCGAATTGTGCAATACTTTCATGTTTTCCCACAAAATTAATATGCTCGTAAATTTCATCAGATAAAATAAACATATCAACTCCACTATTTGCAACTACTTCAGCTAAAGCTTTCAGTTCATTTTTTGAATATAAACTACCGGACGGATTCGATGGTGAGCATAAAAACATTGCTTTTGTTTTTGGAGTAATGGCATTTTTTAATTGCTCAGGAGTAATTTTAAAATCCGAATCAATAGAGGTTTCAATAATCACATTTTTACCTTCGGCAAGTTTAACTTGCTCAACATAACTAACCCAGTAAGGAGCAGGAACTATCACTTCGTCTCCTTTATTAACTATAGATAAAATTACATTTGCCAAAGAGTGTTTTGCACCATTTGAAACAATAATCTGATCCGTTCCATATTCAAGGTTATTTTCTCTTTTTAATTTTCCTGATATTGCTTTTAACAATTCTGGATATCCCGGCACAGGCGAATAATGACTATAATTGTCATTAATTGCTTTAATCGCAGCTTCTTTTATATGCTGTGGTGTATTAAAATCAGGTTCTCCAACACTTAAATTAATAACGTCAATACCCTGAGCCTGCAAATCACGGCTTTTCTGGCTCATCTCAAGAGTTTGAGAAATAGCCAGACTTGATACTCTTTGCGAAACATTTTCCATAATTCAAAAAATTAAAAAAGGTTAATGCACTTACATCAACCAATATGTTTTATTTTTTTTTAAATTTGATCTAAACTAATAGTTTAAAACCTTTTTCTTTGCAATGTAAAGATAAAATAAATAAGAGTATTAATTTGTGTTGTAAAACAATATCATATAAATTGCAACTAAAATAATCAAGATCAATAACATGAGCGAAGTATTAGAAATCCTAAAATATACTATACCTGCATTAATTGTATTAATCGCAACAGTATTAATCATTAAGCAAATGGTTAAAAACGATCAGAGTAAAAGAAATTATGAAATAATTTCAAAAAATCAACAAATAATAACTCCCGTTCGATTACAAGCATACGAACGATTGACTTTGTTGCTTGAAAGATTATCGCCGGAATCATTGATAATACGTGTTAGTAAGCCTAATATGACAGCAAAACAACTACAATCTGAACTTTTAAGTACTATACGGTCTGAATTTGATCATAATGTATCGCAACAAATATATGTAACGCCACAAGTATGGGAAGTAATTAAAAATTCAAGAGCAAAATTAACCCAATTAATAAACAGTGCAACAAGCAGGGTAAAACCCGATTCGCCAGCACTGGTTTTAAGCAAACTCATTCTTGAAGATTTAATGGCTCAGCATAAATCGCCAACCAGTTTAGCTTTAGAGGCGTTAAAAAATGAAATAAAACTGCTTTATTAAATCTTTATTATTTCTAAATATTATTTTAAAAAAGTATTTTTACCATAATAAATACTTTAATTTCAATGTTAAAAGATATTAAAGTCGTTGGATTTGATGCTGACGATACACTATGGGTTAATGAGCCATATTTTAAAGAACTTGAAGATAAGTTTTGCGAACTTTTAAACAATTATCTTTCAACTGACGAGATTTCAAAACAACTCTTTGAAATTGAAATACAAAATCTGGAATTATATGGATATGGTGTAAAAGCATTTATGCTATCATTAATCGAAACAGCCATTACTATAAGTGATCATAAAGTACCGACAGAAATTATACATAAAATAATTGAATTAGGAAAACACCAGTTAAATAAACCTATTGAACTGTTGGATGGAGTGGGAAAAGTACTTGATAAGTTATATTCTGAACATTATAAACTTATTGTAGCAACAAAAGGAGATCTTTTGGATCAGGAAAGAAAATTACAAAAATCCGGCTTAGAAAAATATTTTCATCATATTGAAATAATGAGCGATAAAAAAAATTCCGACTATAGAAAGCTATTAAATCATTTGGAAATAAAACCTAAAGAATTTGTGATGATTGGTAATTCCTTAAAATCAGATATAATGCCAGTAATTGAAATTGGAGGTAAAGGAATACATGTGCCATATCATACAACCTGGCAACACGAAAAAATATTAACTGATAAATTGGTTAATAATAATTTTATTGAAGTAAAAACTATATCTGAAACACTAGACTTCTTTTGATATGAAGAAAGTAATTGATTTTGAAAACTGGAACAGAAAAGAACATTTTGAATGGTTTAAGACTTTTGACGAACCATTTTTTGGAATTGTATCAGAAGTAGACTGTTCGATAGCTTATGAAAAATCAAAAAAAGAAAATATTTCGTTCTTTCATAATTATCTTCATAAATCGTTAGTGGCAGTAAATTTAATTAAAGAATTTAGATACAGAATTGAAGACAACAATATAGTTTGTTTTGATAAAATTCATGCTTCGGCAACTTTAAATAATATGGATAATCTTTATTCAATGTCATTTATAGAATACCACAAAAACTTAATAGAATTTAGTAAGACTGTTAAAATTGAAGAAGATAGAGTGAAAAATTTAAAAGGCTTAGGTGTCTTTAGTTATTATGAACAAGTTTATTTGGGTAGTTGCTTTTTTGTTTGCCTTTGGGTTAGTTAGTGCTTATGATGCTTCTTACAGGGTTCACTACGGACA
>JAUWQL010000119.1 GCA_030611105.1 Bacteroidales bacterium | reverse complement strand
AAGTACATCAGCTTACACGTATAATTCAATAACCCGCAGGATTGATGCTAATACACCACAGATTGATACAGTAACATCGAATGCAAATACAACTGGAGTGTTAAAAGTTGGCGAGTCGATTACTTTTACTGTTACACCTGATATAGCAGAATCTGATTTAACCATTTTACCAACAACTTATAATGGAGAAGCTTTAACTGCCTGGACAACGGGTGATGGAGGTGCTACCTATACTGCAACATATAATATAGCTGACACTCATGCTGATAGATTAATATCACCACTACAATTATTAAATGTAAACATAACCGATACGGCTGGTAATACAAGTAATAATTTTAATGGAAGCGATGTAGCCAAATTAATTGATGCAAATATTCCTTCAATAAATACGGTAGGTTCAAATGCAGAGTTAGACGCTAATGTATTAAAAGTTGGTGAGACTATATTATTTACAATTACACCGAATTTAGCAGAAGAGAATCTAACATTTACTCCAACTACATATAATACTGGTGCTTTAAACTGGTCAACATCTGATGTTGGGGTCACATACACATCAACTTATACAGTTGAAGAAGGTCATAATAATCAAATTACTCCTTTACAATTAGGGGATGTTTATGTAACAGATGCAAATGGAAATACAAGTACATCAGCTTACACGTATAATTCAATAACCCGCAGGATTGATGCTAATACACCACAGATTGATACAGTAACATCGAATGCAAATACAACTGGAGTATTAAAAGTAGGAGAGTCGATTACTTTTACTGTTACACCTGATATAGCAGAACCAAATTTAACAATTTTACCAACAACTTATAATGGAGAAGCTTTAACAGCATGGATAACCGGTGATGGTGGTGCTACATATACAGCGACTTATACTATAGCAGAAGGCCATACGGATCGTTTAACATCACCGTTGCAGTTATTAAATGTTAATATTATTGATACGGCAGGGAATAATAGTAATAACTTTAATGGAAGCGATGTTGCCAAATTAATTGATGCCAATTCACCTTCAATTACAAGTGTAGTTGTACAACCTAATTCTGGATTGTTAGATATAGGCGATACTATCATATTTACTGTTAATGCCGGAGCAGGGGAACCTGAATTGCTTGCATCAACAATTAGCATAAACAGTAAAAATATCATAAATAGGTTTACAGACATTGGTGGAGGGCAATATGAAATTGAATATGTTATAAAATCAGGAGACAATGATGTTTCTGACGCCTCAGGAATTCCACTTAGTATCATTTTAAAGGATGTTGCAGGAAATCTGACAAGTGATTATAATTCCTTAGCAGCCGGTGATTGCCCGGGTATTGATGCAAACAAGCCGATTATTTCAAATGTAACCGTTACGCCTGCAACTATGCTGTATGGGCAAAATTATACAGTAACTATTACAGTTAATGCCGATGGAGATACATATAATTTAGTATCTGGAAAAATTGCAGGTTTTGATCTTCATTCATTGTCAAAAGATGCTGATGATACTTATTCAGGAGATTTTACTGTTGGTGATTTAGGATATGATATTTTACCAGATGATTCATACGATGTTACCAACCTTGTATTATCTGATCCGGCAGGTAATCTAACTGATGTTTATTCCAAAACTATTACTCAGGCCGGCGATCCAATTTATACTATTTTACCAACAGCAAAAGTTACCGGTGAGTATCATGTTTGTGATGGCGATTCTGCAGAATTATCTTTCCAGTTAACAGGCAGTGCACCATGGGAAGTTGAATTATTCGATGGAGCAGGTACAACAACGGTAAGCGGTATTGATGAATCACCATATTATTATAAAGTTGAATCAAATAATGTTTTAGGGAACGAACCTGATACTGTTATATATAAAATATCACAAGTTACTGATGTAAATGGAAACGTGAAAATCATGTCAGGTGTAGATAGTGCAAAAGTTTTTATTCATAAAATCCCTGTCGTCGATATAACCGATCCTCCGGGTAATCAAACATATAATGTTAATGCTGATGCTGATACATTAACGGGAAGTCCTGTAGATGGTGTATTTTCAGGGAATGGTATTGTTTCTTCAAATAATACATTTTTACCATCATCAGCAGGCTTAGGAACCTGGGATATTGTTTACACTTATACAGTGCCTTCTTCTGGATGTTCGGATTCTGATACAGTGGAATTTAAGGTAATTGAATCTGATGCGGATATAACTTTTGATAACGGTGATGATGATTGGCGTTGTGATTATGAGACTACTTTTGGTGTTACTGCTGAGGTAATTACTAATCCTTCAATAATGGGTGCATTAAAATTATATGGTGCGCCGTCAGCAATAACAGATCATTTTGATAATACCGCTACAATAGATGTTCAACAGTTATCAGCAGGTACCTACGAAGTTACATTTGAGTATACCGATGGATCATTTACAACATTTACTAAAAGTTTTACAGTAGAAAAGGTTGGTGACGATGTTAATGAAATTGATTTTACTGATGTAACGGATAACTGTGAAGATTATGATACAATATTTGTTAATGCTATTAATTTAATTCCTTCCGGTGGTACGGGAGAGTTTATTTTTTCCGGTGCAGGTGGAGAATTTGAATATGAACCAACTGATCCATATAATAATTCAGGATATTTTTTACCGGGTCAGATTAGCCCTGGGTCTTATACTTTAAAATATGTTTATACTACACCAAACGGTTGTGAAAGTGATAGCGTAATTAAATATTTTGACGTTAATGCTTTACCTAATGTTTCATTTACTATGAACTCTTTATATAATATTGATCAGGGAATTAGTAATATTTCCGGGAATCATTCCGGTACAACATCTGTATTTACACCATTATCATTTATGTCTAATAAAGATGATGGAACAGCAGATTTTAACCCTGAATCAGCCGGATTAGGCAATCATACAGTTACATACACATATACTGATACAATAACCGGCTGTGTAAATAGTACTTCTCAAAATATTACAGTTACAGAAGCAAATGGTGAAATTAATAGTACTTCCGGTACGTTCCAATATTGCTATTTTGGATCTGAACCTGATACTATTGTTGGAGTGGCATATAATAGCGATGGTACTGATGGAGTATTTTATATTGATGATAACCCAATTGCAGCTTTAGGAAAGGATAGTATAGTACTTATACCTCAAATATATGGAAATGGAGATCATACGATTAAATTTATATATACAAATGGAACTGCCACTTATAATATATATAAATCTTTTAATGTAGATTCTATCGGTAATATTAATTTCGGGGGTTTTGCAGATGAATATTGTGAAGATGATGGAAGTTTGGTAGAAATAAATGCTATCCCTCCTACAGGCGAAGTTGGAACAAATAATTTTGTTGGAGATGGGATTTATATTGATGATGATATTGTATATTTTACACCGGCATCAAACACTAATCTTGGATACAATGTAATAACATATACTTTTGAAAGAACTTATTCCGGCTGTGTCAAAACTACATCCGACTCAATTAATATTAATAAGCAACCAATTGTAGATTTTCATATTTCTGATAGTTGTTTCGTAGCCGGAGATCCAATTTTATTTTATTCTGACACTCTTGTAACTGATAGTGTTGTGCAATGGAATTGGTTGTTCGAAGGATATATTGCATCAACTGATCAAAATCCAAGTATGACCTATACAAATCAGGGTAAAAAAACGATAGAACTAACATTAACTACAAATAAAGGTTGTAAAAAATCAATAAGTAAAAATAAATTTATTGGAATTAAAACTGTTCCAGATTTTGATTGGAAAAACGAATGTTTTGGAGAAACTGTTAATTTTGAAATAATAACGCAAACAGATATCGACAATATTGTTAATTTCGAATGGGATTTTGGCGATGGATCAACTCTGATAATAAATGATACAACTGAAAGTAGTACACATTTATATGCATCACACGGTGATTATTTAGTAAAATTAATCGAAGTAACAAAAACTTGTGGTTCTGATACAGTAGAAAATACTGTTCCAGTAAGACCAAAAGTAACATTAAGTGAAAATGAATATTTTCAGGATTTCGAAAGTGGAACTACCGAAGGAGAAGGTTGGGTAGCTGAAGATTTAGTTGGCACCCAGAATAATACATGGGAATACGGAATGCCTGGTGGACTTAAAATTGATGCTGCATCATCAGGTAGTTATGCATGGGTTACAAATATAAATGGTAATTATTCAAATAATGAAAAATCCGCAGTTACAAGCCCTTGTTTTGATTTTACTTCAATGGTAAGGCCTATGATGAAAATGGATTTTGTTTCATATACCGAAGAGAATAAGGATGGTGTTGTAATTCAATATACAAATCCACTTGGCGACTGGGTTACAATTGGAGTTCCTAATGATGGCGTTAACTGGTTTAATTCCTATATTATTTCAGGTGCACCTGCTGATCAGCAGTTAGGCTGGACAGGCGAAATTGCGGAGGGTGAATCAGGATGGCAAACTGCAATGTACCGGTTAGATGAACTTAGAGGTAGGGAGGGAGTGAGATTCAGAATTGTATTTGGCTCAAATGGTGATTTTACTGACGAAGGATTTGCATTTGATAATATATATTTTGGTGAAAGAAAAAGAATTGTTCTTCTGGAGAATTTTACAAACATTACTGATGATGATGCAAATAATACTCAAAATGATATTATAAACCCAATTTTGGAAAAGGATTCCTTAGATGTGATAAATCTTAATTATCATACTAGTTTCCCTGCAGCTAATACATTTAACTCGTATTATCCTTCCGGACCAAGTGCAAGAGCATTGTACTATGGAGTATCTGATGTTCCATATTCTTTAGTTGATGGAGGAGAACGTAGTTATGATTTTACACTGACAAACACTTTAGCAGAATCAGATATACATAAGAGAATGCTTATTGATCCTCAGTTTGATATTTCAGTTAGACAAGATATTCAAGGTAATAATTTTGTTGTTTCATCTACAGTTAAGGCTTTAGAAGAAATGAGCGGGCAAAATGTTATTGTATATGTTGCCATTATGGAAAAAACTGTTCTGGACGGATCCGACAGATATAATAATGTTTTAAGAACTATGTTGCCTGATGCAGCCGGTATTTTAGTGGAGAAAGACTGGATAGTGGGTGATTCCGTAAATGTTTATCAAACATGGTCTATCTCTGAAGGTGTTAATACCGATAGTTTAATTACAATTGTTTTTGTACAGGATGAGGACACTAAAGAAATATATCAAACTGCGTTTACAGAAGAATTTAGCACCATAACATCTGTTGATGAAATTATTGATAATATTATTGGTATTGACTATATGGTTTATCCAAATCCTGTAAAGGAAATATTAACAGTTAAGTTAACTAAAGTCCTGACTTACGATATAGATATTAATGTATATAATAGTGTTGGTACTTTAGTTAAATCAGATAAGCTATTTAAAGGAAACTATTTGATAGAAATAAATACAAATGATTTGCCTTCGGGAGTGTATTATTTGAGACTGACTAATACAGATAAATTTTTCAGTACTAAGAAAATAATTATTAGCAATTAGAAAATCGAATAAATTGAAAATAAAACGCCTACTGGTTATTAGCAGGCGTTTTATATTTTATATGATAAGTTCTTTTAGTTATTTCTACGTGGTCTTCCATCTCTGTTTCTTCCTCTTTCCCCTTTTAGTCTTCTTCCAATTTCATCCCGATCATGAGTCATTTGCATAAATATTTTTTGTAAACTTTCTAACTGATCATCATTACAAATTTCTTTTAATTCCAGAAAATGCTTAATTGTTGTCTTTTTTAATTCATAATGTAATGAACCAATATCTCTTGCAATTTTATCTAAAGTATTAGGATTCGGATTTTCTTTAGCAATTTCATTCATCATGTCAAACCTTTTTTCATTGAGTTTTAAGGCTATTTTATGTGACCTTCTCATATTGGTTATGGTAACTTCCTTAAATTGTTTAAACTGCTCGTCTGATAATTTTAATTCATCTCTAATAAATCTGTGCATCCCTCTTATCTGAATTTCTTCTTTCAGATTATTCATTTCAGCAAGCTTTTTAGTTCGTATTTTGCTATTGTAATATATTGTTGCAAGTGCCGCAACATTTATTACTATTAAAAGGATAATAGTACTTATTAGTAACGTTTTTTTCGTTTTTGTATCCATCATTTAGTCATTTCAAATCATGAGTAATATACTATTCTTCAATTACATTATTATCATCTATTAAAAGATTTTCAATAGGCTCCATTTCAAAATCATTCACATACTGGTATTCGGCAAAGGTCTGAATATAATCTTTATCCCCAGTGTTAAGTTCAGTATATTGATCTTGTACTACTGAGCCAGATCCTATCAAGATTCCAATATACACTGCTATTATTAGCGACGAAAGATAAATTACCGGTTGAACTAGTTTTCTTGATAATAGGCTAATAAAAATAGATTCTTTAGGAGAATTTCTATTCTCCATTTTTTGTTTTAATCGTGTAAAATAAAATGCGTGTTCAGCAATTTCAGCTTTTGGTTTTAATAAATCGAGAGTATTATTTAATTTTTGATATAAAATTGAACAATCAGAGCAAGATTCTATATGATTTTGAAACTCCTCAATTTGCTTTTCTGATAGTTTTTTATCGATATAATCTGGTAGTATTTTTTTAAGATTTTTACAATTCATCTCTCGTTTTTTTAGTTTGACACCTGACCATGAATTTTATTACAATTATTATCAATTCTTTTTATAATAATCTATAATTATTTTCTGTAATTTTTTCTTTCCCCGATTTATTAAAACTCCAACTTCGCTTACTGATATTCCCATTACCTCTGAAATTTCTTTATATGATAAATTTTCAAAATTATTTAATGATATAGCCATATTTTGTTTTTCCGGCAATTTTCTTAAAGCATAATACAATGCTTTTTTATTTTCTTCAAGTTCAATATTTTCTCCCGGTTTTAATTCTTCATCTTCAGGGTCGGAGCTTTTATTATCATCTCCAAAAATAACATCCAGGCTGGTAAACCATTTCTGTTTTTTTCTGGAACGCAAATAATTTAATGATTTATTTACTGAAACCCTGTAGAGCCATGTTGTAACTTTAGAATCACCACGGAAACTATCTATTGATTCATATATTTTAATAAAAACTTCTTGTGATACGTCCATTGCATCATCATAGTTGTTTAAAATGTTATTACAAACATTTAAAACCAGTTGATGATATTTTTCAACGAAAATCCGGAATGCTTTTTCGTCTTTTTCAGCAATTTTAGCAAGTAATATTTTGTCGTCCATTAAGGAATTTTCTGAATCAAATTTTTAGTATGACACTCAAAAAATGTTTTTATTACAAAATAAAGGTAGAACTTTTTTATATAATTTAAACCATACGTTTTTTCATTATCAATTTGAAATAATTAAGTTTGCATTTCAATTAAAATTGACCAAATGAGAATCAGTGGTTTTACAATGGGCAAAAATGTGGATAAACTTTATTATCCCATAAAGCCTGCAATAATGTCAATATTACCAATTGTTGATGAGTTTGTTGTAGCACTTGGAAAGAGCGATGACGATGACAGAACCCGTGAAGAAATATTAAGTATTGGAAGCGATAAAATAAAATTAATTGATACCGTTTGGGATTTGGGAAAATACCCCAATGGAATGGAGAACGCACATCAGACAGATATTGCAAAAAATCATTGTACGGGTGACTGGCTATTTTATTTACAAGCCGATGAGGTTATACACGAAAAATTTCTGCCGATAATTAAAAAGCGTTGTGAAGAACTTTTAGATGATAAAACTGTTGAGGGTTTACTTTTCAGGTATAAGCACTTTTGGGGCGATTACGACCATTATCATTTTTCGCATCATTGGTATAAACACGAAATTCGAATTGTTAGAAACGTTCCTGAAATTCACTCCTGGGAATCGGCACAATCGTTCCGAAGAATACCGAACTTTGATGAAATAAACTACCGTCAGCAGGAGGGAACCTATAAGTTAAAAGTAGCTCGGGTAGATGCTGATGTTTATCATTACGGTTGGGTTAGGCCACCATCGTTAATGAAGAAAAAAATGAAGGCTTTAGATACTATTCATAGAGGTGAAGAAGGCACTGAAAAGAGAGAAACAATGTATCGTAATTTTGATTATGGTTTGTTGGACCAGTTACAAAAGTTTACTGAAACACACCCTGAAGTAATGAAAAACTGGATTGCAAAATTCGATTGGAAAGATGAACTTCAGTTTACAGGCAAGCCGTCTGGTACAAGAAAGAAACACACGCACGAAAAATTGAAATATCGTTTTTTAACCTGGATTGAGAATAATTTACTTGGAGGTCGAAATTTGGGTGGATTTAAAAATTATATACTTTTAAAGAAATAAGTTTTAAGCTCCGAGCTTCTTGTTTCTCTTTCTGCTAACTGTAAACTGCTGCTTCTTGTATTCTATTACTCTACATTATTATTATTCAACAATCAATATTCAATAATCATTTAAGCCCTTGTTCATAAATTCTGTAAACTTCTTTGGAATCTTTGAAGTGCTTGTATTTTCAAAATATTATATTTGTGCTAAACCAAATAATTTAGATAAGGTATTTGGTGTAAGTTAAAGAAAATCAAAGTGCTATGATAAGATATCGATTCCTTATACTTTTTGTAATTCTAAATTTATTTTTTACTACGATGAATCAGGCTCAGGATTCAATCATAATTATTGACAAACAAAAACAATGGGTCGAATCAGTGATGAAAAAAATGTCTTTTGAAGAAAAGATAGGACAGTTGTTTATGGTTGCAGCATATTCCAATAAAGATCAACAACATATAGATGAAATATCTTATATCATTAAAAAATATAAAATAGGAGGCTTAATTTTTTTTCAGGGTGGTCCGGGCCGACAGCTTAGTCTTACCAATCATTACCAATCTATAACAAAAAACCCTTTACTTATTGCTATTGATGGAGAATGGGGTTTGGGAATGCGTTTAGATTCAACCATTAGTTACCCTCGCCAAATGATGCTTGGAGCAATTCAGAATGATTCACTAATTTACCAAATGGGTTTTGATATTGGCGAACAAATGAAACGAATGGGTATTCATGTTAATTTTGCACCTGTTGTTGATGTAAATAACAATCCTCTAAACCCTGTTATTAATGTACGTTCGTTTGGCGAAAACCCTGATATCGTTGCAAAAAAGGGTATTATGTATATGAAAGGGATGCAGGATGCCGGTATAATTGCCACTGCAAAGCATTTCCCGGGACATGGAGATACCGATAAAGATTCGCATTATACTTTGCCTTTGCTAAACCATAATCGTGAGCGACTTGATTCTGTTGAGTTATATCCGTTCAGGGAAATTTTTGATGCCGGGATAGGAGGATTAATGGTTGCTCATTTAAATGTTCCTGCTCTTGGAACAAAAGAGGATACTCCAACAACTCTTGCAAAAGCAGTTGTTACTAATTTACTAAAAGAAGAAATGGGATTTGACGGACTTATTTTTACCGATGCATTAAATATGAAAGGGGCTACAAAATATTATGATCCAGGTGAGATTGAAGCTTTAGCACTTAGTGCCGGTAATGATGTTTTACTTTTTCCTGTGAGTGTATCAAAGGCCATATCAAAAATAAAAAAACAGGTCCGTAAAGGACATATCCCACGAGAAAGAATCGAAGAAAGTTGTCGTAAAATTCTGGAAGCAAAATATAGAGTAGGATTACACGCAAAAGATAAATCAACAGCTTTTATTAAAAAGGAAGATCTTAAAAAAGATTTAAACCAGTTGGTTTATGAAGTAACACGTCGTGATTTAATCGAAGCGGGTTTAACTTTGATAAGAAACGAAAAAGATATTTTACCAATAAAGAAGCTTAAACGCAAGCAATTTGCTTCGTTAGCATTTAATACAAATGAAATTACAGAGTTCCAAAAAACACTTTCAAAATATGCTGAAGTAGATCATTTTATTTTTATTGAAAGTAATAAAGATTCCTTGTTCAATATTTTAAAAAATTACGATGTTGTATTTACCAGTGTTCATAACACATCGTACTGGCCATCGGGAAATTATAAAGTTGATAAAAATCATTTAATACAGATTGCCAAACTAGCTAATGAAACCAAGCTTGTTTTTAGTGTTTTTGCAAATCCGTATAGCTTACGTAAATTCGAAATGATTGATAGTATTGATGCAGTTTTAATTGCATATTCTGATGATGTTGTAGTTCAGAATGCAGTAGCTCAAGCAATTTTTGGTGGAACTGAAATTTCAGGTCATTTGCCTGTTGGTATTAACAAAAATTATCCGGCTGGAACAGGAATTGATACTAAAAAAAAAATAAGACTCCAATATGGTATCCCTGAACAGGCGGGAATATCATCCAAAAAATTAATAAAAATCGATTCCATAGCACAAAGTGCAATTGATAGTATGGCAACTCCGGGTTGTCGAATTCTTATTGCTCGTAATGGTATAGTTTTTTACGATAAAGCCTTTGGTTATCATACATATATGAAACAAAATCCTGTAAAGGAAAATGATATTTATGATATTGCTTCCATTACAAAAATTGCTGCTACAGTTCCGTCTTTAATGAAGTTATACGAGGATAGTTTGTTTTTTATAGATGGTAAACTGGCCGATTATTTGCCGGAATTAGATACAACAAATAAAGGCAATTTAAATATAAAAGATATTTTAACACACCAGGCACAACTCAATGGCTGGATTCCTTTTTATTACTCAACACTCGAAACCTTATATCCTGACCAGAAATTATTGAATAATAAGTTTGCCGAGGAGTTTCCATACAAAATAGGAAATCATGCTTATATGGTCAAAAATTTTAAGTTTAAAGATGATATCTATAGTCATACACCCAAGAAGGGGTTTTCGACAAAAATAGCGGCTGATTTTTACATTACAGACACATATAAGGATACAATCTATAATAAGATTCGTGAATCGAATTTATATGAAGAAAAAGTATATCATTATAGTGATTTGGGTTACTATTATTTTTATAAAATAATTGAAAATTATACGGGTGTTAAATTCCAGGATTATGTTGATTCTGTTTTTTACGATGAGCTGGGAGCTTACAGAACAACTTTTTTACCTCTTGAAAAGTTCGACAAATCCGAGATAGTTCCAACAGAAAACGATCAGGTTTTTCGTAAACAATTGTTACATGGTTATGTACATGATCCGGGAGCTGCTATGTTAGGTGGTGTGTGCGGTCATGCAGGAGTGTTTTCTACTGCCGGCGATTTGGCTGTACTTATGCAGATGTATTTGAATGGTGGTAATTATGGTGGAGCAAAATATTTTAATCCGGAAACTATTGAGCTATTTACTACAAGCCCGTTTTTAGATAATAATAACCGTAGAGCACTGGGTTTTGATAAACCACAAATGAATTACGATATTGAAGGGCCAACCTGTAAATGTGTTTCGGGCAAAAGTTTCGGACATACAGGATTTACCGGGACAATTGCCTGGACCGACCCTGAAGAACAGATCGTTTATATTTTTCTTTCGAACAGAGTGCATCCCGACCAGGATAATAATAAGTTACTGCAAATGGATATTCGTACCGATATTCAACAAGTTATTTATGATGCGTTAATTCGATAGTTCAAAGCTTGCCTGCCTCAGGTAAATTCAAGGTTCAAAGTTTTGAGTTCAGAGTTTTGTGTTCTTATTCCCGATAGTTACTAATGGAGTAAAATTTTACAGCCAAAAGTTGGCTAATATTCATTTCTGGTTTCATTTATTAGGTGGAATTGGAATGGGAGGCTTAATAGACAAAAAGGAGGCTGAAACCTTTCAAAAGGCTTATATTCATTAGCTTTACAGTAAATTAAAGGTTA
>JAUWQL010000085.1 GCA_030611105.1 Bacteroidales bacterium | reverse complement strand
CCATTTCTTTTAGACCGGGAGTGCAAAGCACGAAGGGATGAAAGTCCGCTTTAGCGGAATGGCACTACAACGGTCCGCAAGTAAGCTACGTGCGGGTTTCCGCCTTGTTTCATTGTCCACCGTTGAACAACATTACTAAGATAATATTTAGTCAGCAAACCACAAAACCCCGCATGTAGTTTGACTTGCTGTTACGGGTTGATTTTATAATATTCAACTTTATAATTAGCAGTAATAAAATGTAAGGCAAAAAACAGTCTTGAATATAATTCTTTAAAATCAAAATGCTCATGTGTCCATGGTATACCATAAATGAAACTTGGAGTAATATCTCCAGCCGCTTCAATACTTTTAACATAATCAGTTAAAATGTCTTTTTCTTGTAAAAGTTCATTTAAGAATTCTCCATATTTCCAATCAAAGTTGGGCATTATGAAAAATTCAAATGTGTCAATTTGATTAGGCATTATCATAAAATCATAAACCCAAAGCTTTTTAAATGTCCAATCAATATGACATTTTAGAATAATGGAATCAAGTTGCTTTTGTGGAAGTTTTGTTTTTAGAATAAATTCTTCCACTGATTCATTATACTTTGCATTTTCACAAAAAGTATGATAAGCTGAATCAATTTCAACAATCCCTGTCTGCTTTATAACCCAACTATCATATAAGTTTAAAATTGTCAATAAGGAATTAAAGTCGTCTTCTTCAAACAATTTTGATATGAGTTTATCGCTTTTCAAATCTTGCAAGTTGTTTTGTCCATAACTGGAAAAACAAATAATACTGCTAATTAATATTGCTACTGTCGTTTTCATAAAATTTACCCGTAACTACAAATAGAAGTAAAAAGTTCCTTCTATTTAATTATATAGTGAATCTACAAATTATTTTCAAATCTATCAAACAAGCTAGTAATTACTAAAATATTGTTTGTGCTTATAATTTAGAGTTTGATAAACAAAAAATACAAGCGAAAAACGCTATTGGGAAGTTAAATGCCGATATGCAAATCGCAACATATTGCTATTCAATTATTTGTTTTGTAAATTGTAAAAAAACTAATCACTAAAAATTATACATTATGTCGTACCATGGTAAAATTTTAAGAATAAATCTGGCTACAAAAGAAATTAAGCCGGAAAACTTATCAAAAGACCTTGCGAAAAAGTATATCGGTGGACGCGGTCTTGGAACCAAAATCTTTTCGGACGAAGTAGATCCGAAAATTGATGCATTCTCACCTGAAAACAAGCTGATATTTGCTACCGGAGCTTTAACTTCCACTATAGCTCCAACCGGGGGCAGATATATGGTAATTACCAAATCGCCACTTACCGGCACAATTGCCTCAAGTAATTCGGGTGGTTTTTTTGGACATAAACTAAAAAGTACCGGATATGATGTACTTATTTTTGAAAACAAAGCAGAAAAACCCTGCTATCTTTATATTGATGATGAAAAAGCCGAATTACGTGATGCTGCTCACCTTTGGGGTAAAGACACTCACGAAACCACTGACATCTTAATGGGAGAAATTGGAGAAAAAACTGCAAAAGTTGCTTGTATAGGACCGGGTGGTGAAAACCTTTCGTTAATCTCCGGCATTATGAATGACAAAAACCGTGCAGCAGGACGTTCGGGAGTTGGAGCTGTAATGGGAAGTAAAATGCTAAAAGCCATTATTGTATCCGGCAAACACAAAACACTTATTGATGATAAAGAAGCTTTTAACAAAGCAGTTAAGGAAAAGATTAAGATATTAAAAGAAAACGGAGTAACAGGTGAAGGCTTACCGACTTTGGGAACAAAAGTGCTCGATAATATCATTAATTCCAGCGGTTTATACCCTACCCGCAACTTCCAAAAAGCACAATTTGAAGGTATCGATGAAATTTCAGGTGAAGCTCTTGTTGAAAAAGGCTACCTCGTAAAAAATGTTGCTTGTTATGCATGTCCGATTGCTTGTGGCAGATTGGTCGAATTACCTCAGGGTAAAATAGGCGAAGGACCTGAATACGAACCGGGTTGGGCATTTGGTGCTCTATGTGAAATTAACGATTTGAATGCCATTTCGCAGGCAAATTTTATGTGTAACGAACTGGGTGTAGATCCAATTTCTGTTGGCGTAACCATTGCAACGGCTATGGAACTGTACGAAAAAGGTTATATTAAAAAAGAAGAACTCGAAAAAGGTCCCGAATTAAAATTTGGAAACTCAGAAGCTCTTCTATATTACACTAAAAAACTTGTGTATAAAGAAGGAATTGGCGAAAAAATGGCTCTTGGTTCATATCGTCTGGCTGAAAGTTATGGACATCCCGAGTTATCTATGACTGTTAAAAAAATGGAAATTCCGGCTTACGATCCGCGAGGCGTTCAGGGACAAGGACTTGCATACGCAACAAGTAACAGAGGCGGTTGCCATGTCAGGGCTTATCTTATTGCTCCGGAAATTGTAGGAGCTCCCGAAAAACTTGATCCTCAAGAAATAAAAGGCAAGCCTGAATGGGTGAAAATTTTCCAGGATTTGACTGCTGTAATTGACTCATCCGGCTTATGTTTGTTTACATCTTTTGCACTTGGCGCACCAGATTATGCCGATTTATTAAACAAAGCCACAGGATTTAATTATTCTGTTGATGAGATGATGCAAGCTGGCGAAAGAATTTGGAATATGGAACGACTGTTTAACCTGAAATCCGGTTTTACTACAAAAGACGATACGCTGCCTAAACGTTTGCTTGAAGAACCTATTCCGGCAGGGCCAAACAAAGGTCATGTACATCGTTTGGGCGAGTTGCTGCCCGACTATTACAAACTCAGGGGATGGACAGAAGATGGGATTCCGACTGATGAAAAATTGAAAGAACTGGGACTTTAAGAATGATAAATTATTAATGTATAATGTTGTTTACAGCCTATTCATTAATATTTGTAATTCAAATTTAAATCGTTCCACACATAAATAAAACTAAAACCAATACCGGTTGTTTCTGACAGTTTCGAAATGACCGGTATTGGATTTTTAAGACAAATAACCGCTATCTAAAAAACAGCATTCTTAGTTTTAAAATAAACGCAAAAGCATACAATCAATAAATTTACACAGATGATAATTCATATAAAACTATTTGCAACTTTACGACTAAAACTGGGAGTAGCCGGGCTCGAAATCGAAACAGACAAGCCCGTTACAATAATGCAGCTTCTGGAATTGGTTTCGCAAAAACTGGATACTGATATCATTCCCGAATTAATTGAAAATGGGGAAATTATGGTGGGGACTATATTATTAATAAACGGGAAAAACATTTTCCATGCCGATAAGCTTGAAACTTTGATAACCGAAGAGTGCGAAGTTTCAGTTTTTCCACCTTCAGGAGGAGGTTGATTTTGGAAATATACTCAAGACATATTGACCTTTTGGGCGAAATAAAATTCGCAAAAATAAAAAAGGCATCTGTTATGGTAGCCGGAGCTGGCGGATTAGGCAGTACGGTTCTCAACCTACTTGTTCGTTTGGGTATTGGCACAATTCACTTTTTCGAATTTGCCGAAATAGATCTGCCCGATCTTAACCGTCAGATATTATATAATTCAGAAAACATTGGTGAACCCAAGTGCAAAATTGCTTTCGAAAATTTAAAAAAGATAAACCCCGAAGTTGAAATTATTGCTCATTGCGAAAAGATCATCGAAAAAACAGAAATTCCGGATGTTGATTTGGTTTTTGATTGTCTAGACAATTTTACCTCAAGATACATTCTTGATGATCTGATTTATCCAAAAGGAATACCAATGGTTCATGCCGGAGTTAGTTCACATTTTGGGCAGCTTACAGTAATAATTCCGGGAAAAACGGAATGTTTAAGAAAAGTCATCTCTGTGGATGCAGCCAGATTTGATAAAAAAATTAACAAAGAAATATTCCCACCGGTTGTTACAAGCATGGCCTCACTTCAGGTCTCAGAAGGGATAAAATATTTAACCGGTGATTTTAAAAATCTACTCTACAGAAAAATACTCGTAATAGACCTATTATCTAATTCGTTTGATGTAATTAAAATAAAGTAGATTAAAAAAACACAGGCAATAAATGCCTGTGCTAATTCAGGTGATTAAACCTTAATTTACATTATTATTCTATTTATTCTCTGCCTTTTCTTTTTCCTTCTGCATCAAAATAAGAGTAATTATTCCGGCTCGAGCTATTAGGAAAACCATTATTGCAAAAAGAGGATTTAGTAATGCCATTTTCAATCCATCTGCTAAAAGACTTGGGGTCAATTCACCATGCGCTGATATATTGTCAAATGCAACTATCAATCCAATTGTACGACCAAAAAAGCCCCAAGCAACAGTAAACCAACTTAATGATTTGATTAGAGAAATTGTTTTGCTAAGGTCTTTTCTATCCAACAATCCTTTAATAAATATGGCTAGAATAATAATTAATAAAACCAAAATAGCGTACATAAAGAAAGGTCCACCTTCGTTAAACTTGTCAATAATTTGTGTCCAGAGATTCATAATGTTTTTGTTTTTAGTTAATACTGAATCAAATCTAAGAAGGATTTTAATTAAATAATTTTATTTGCGATGGATGAATAATTAGCTTCGCTTTTCTACAGATATAAAGATACAAAATGTAATTTAACATCCTGATAAGTAATAAAGGATTCTAAATTGGTATTTGGTCTATAAAAAAATGCGTATTTAAAGAATTTATGTAATATTGTTCTTATGAGTTTTTTGCAAAATAGTAAAATTAAGCTAATACTACCGCATATTCTGTTTTGGATAGCAGTATGGTTTTTCTTTGTATATTTTTTTAGTTTTAACACTGATGATACAACATATATTAAATGGCTGTCGAGTTTATTATTACCACTAACAATGACGGTGACTTATTTTGTTGTTTATTTTTTAATTCCTAAGTATTTATTGACAAAAAAATATTTTCTTTTCTCACTTTATAGTTTTTATACATTAGTTTTTTCTTCCTATTTAATTGTGTTAATAATTTATGGATGTTTAGTTTTCTTACTGAGTTTCAATATTTCTATTATGCCACCAATGAGCAAAAATTTTGTATTTGTACTCATTTTGGTGTATTTAGTTGTTGGAATTGTAAGTTTTATAAGTCTATTAAATCAAAATCTTAAAACAATTTCGAAAAATAAAGAACTTCAAAATAAAATTCTGACAACTCAGTTACAACTAAAGGAGCAAGAACTGAACTATTTAAAAAAGCAGATTCATCCTCATTTTTTGTTTAACACCTTAAATACAATTTATGGTTTTGCAATAAAACAATCTAAGCAAACACCCGAAATAATTCTTAAACTTTCCAATCTATTAGATTACATTTTATACCAAATTAACAAACCCAAAGTCAGTCTTAAAGAAGAAGTTTTACATATAAAAGAATATATCGAATTAGAAAAAATACGGTTTCAGGATACTTTAAAAGTTTTATTTTCGGCTAATCAAATTGATGAAGAAATAGAAATTGCGCCCATGTTATTAATTCCATTTATTGAAAACGCTTTTAAACATGGTAACATAATAGATGGCTTTCTAAAGATAGAAATCAATGTAGCTGTAACAGAAAACCGACTGGAGTTTTTGATACGAAATACGGTTTTAAACCATGATACAAAAAATGAAAAGAGCGGAATTGGACTTGAGAACATAAGGAAAAGACTTGATTTAAATTACAGCAATAATTATCAGTTAAAAATTGAAAATAAAGATAATTGGTATTCTGTGAACTTATCAATATTTAATTTAAATACTATTCAAAATGCCTGAAACTATTCAATGTTTAATTGTAGATGATGAACCGGTTGCCCGTGAAATTCTGGAAAGCCACCTGGCAAAAATTCAAACTATTCATGTAGTCGGCAGTTGTAAAAGTGCTCTGGAAGCATTTAATAGTATTAATTCGGAAAAAGTGGATTTGATTTTCCTGGATATAAGTATGCCTGAAATCTCAGGTTTGTCTTTTGCAAAATCAATAAATAAAAACATAAAAATTATTTTCACTACTGCTCACAGAGAATATGCAGTTGATGGATTCGATTTACAAGCTGTTGACTATTTACTAAAGCCAATATCTTTTGAGCGTTTACTTCAGTCTATTAGCAAGTATCTGGATGAAAATCCTCTTATCAAAAGAATAGTAACTGAAGAAATTATTTCTGAAAAGAGCGATTTTATTTTTGTGCGTTCCGATAGAAAAATGATTAAAATTAACTTTTGCGATATAAACTATATTGAAAGTTTAAGTGATTATATAAAGATACATTTAACTGATAAAACAATTATTACACGAGAAACCATTTCAAGCATAGAAGCTAAACTTCCTCAAAAGGATTTCATAAGGATTCATCGTTCATTCATTGTTTCATTGGCCAGCATTGATTCATTTACAAACGAATATGTAGAAATTAACAAACATGAAATCCCAATTAGCCGAAGCTATAAAAAAGAAGTGTTACAAAGCTTAGAAAATAAATATTAGGCTTCGTATTTTAATCAAACCTTAAGTGTTAGATAAAATATCGGGTTTATTCTTTGGTTCGTTTAAGTAAGCCAAAAATATCTTTAATTTTTTGAATAAATCCTTTTTCTTTTTGTTGGATAAATTCTAACAAAATATTTGAGAATTCAGGTGTTCTTAAATATCCAAAAGCTTTATGAGGATTTTTCTCGTCATCAATCTCGTAGAGATTATTTACTATAAAATCAATTGCTCTTATGCCAGACTCGTTTTCATCAAAATCATTTTCCAGACTGTAGTTTATCGCAACAAGATCTTCAAGATCTGAAAAATTATACCATTTTTTTTGAACTCCGGGAGGTGTTTTTAGTTTATTACTATCGTTTAAAACCACCTTTTTTTCTTGTGCAATTTTGCTTCTTACAAAAGGTATTCCGAGTGGCGAACCAATGGTAGCAAATGTATTTATTTTTAGTTTAGGTAAATTAAATGTAAGTATATCAAAGGCAATAATTGACCCCATGCTATGAGCAATAAGAAAAATATCGTCATTCTTGTATTTCTTTAATGTTTCAATTATTTTATTTCTAATCTGATCACGGGCAAAAAAAGATAAATCATTAACGACCATCTTCTCATTCTCATAATATGCTTCTAAGTCTTTAAAATAGTTGTGAATAATTGCATCTGATATAAAAGAATAATTCACAGTCATATCTTCATTTAAGAAAATTTTATCTGCTGCCTCATCATACCAATCCAATATTTTCTTACGTAAATTATGATTTACAACTTCCTTTGTTTTTTCCCCGGGCACATATTTATCATTAAGGTACAATGGATGTTTTTTGTCAGTTATCGTTTCGTCCAATGGTTTTTCATTTAATATATCAGCCCAATAAATAAGTTCAAATTTAGGGAATTTAATATCCTGACTGGTATTTTTTAAACCTTCGAGCATAGACTCTTTCCACCAATTTTGAAGTGTTTCTTTCGATGGTTTGTTTCCTAATCCGTGAATACCAATAATTACTTTTGCCATTTATCTATTAATATAAAAATTTATTTATTGTAAGATTCTAACTGATTTTTAAGCCATTTTGCCCTATCAGTAGTAATTCCGTCAATACCCATATCAAACAGGCTTTTGGCTTTTTCAGGATTATTTATTGTCCATGTATATAATTTTAATTCCGCAGATTTAATTTTCCTTACTACTTCAGTATCAAGCATTCGTCCTGCCCACAAATCTAAACCATTAATATTATATTTAATCGCTTTTAAAATAATGCTGTCAATTGATGGACGAAAGAATTTTCGAATCCGGGAGTAATCAAGAGCCAATATCCAAAAAACTGAAAACTTTGGAAGTTGTTTCTTTACTTCGATAAGAGTTCTTAATTTAAAACTTATTACTTCTATTTGATTTGTCTGTAATGCCGAATTATTTAGAGTAATTTTAAGATATGGAATAATTTTACGATCACTTTTAATTTCGATAAGTATTTTCTTACCATTCGGAACAGTGTTTAAAACTTCCTGCAATGTAGGAATTCCCTCCCCTTTATACTTAATGTTTTTGTATTCACCTACATCCAGCCTTTTAAGTTCCTTCAATTCTGTATTACTAATCCATCTGAATTTTCGGGAAACTCTCCATGTATGTGCATCGTGAATAACAACTACTTGATTATCTTTGGTTAAACGCACGTCCACTTCAACTGCATCTGCTCCATTTTTCCATGCAAGATTAATAGAAGACAGCGTGTTTTCCGGTGCAATAAAAGATTCTCCCCTGTGAGCAATAATGAGTTGTTTCTGCATTTTTTGAATAACTTTCAATTTTAAACAATCTTCTTTCAAAATATTATTCAAATTGTCGGTTTATAAATCTAACTATTTTTTTATTATTACAAACTTACTAAATCATTAAAAAAATTATTGTTTAGCTTTGTTAAACTTGTAGAAACAAATTAAGTCAAACTCAAAATTAGATTCCTGCCTGCGCAGGAATGACAAAAAAGATAGATATGAAAAAACTAAACTTAATCCTTATTCTGGCAATTTTTAGCCAATTGACATTTGCACAAAAATCTATTGAAATGAATAAGTGGATGATCACAAATCCACAAAAAATGAATATGCCTGCATTTTCTGATATTGAGAATATTGATGGAGACACATTTAAAACATCCGATTTATTAAGCAAAATCAAAGTTGATTTTAACAATAAATCATTAAGGTGGAAAAATATTGAAATAGGTGCTGATAGTATTATTTTAAATCAAGCCGACGAAAACAATCTGGTATTATTATCAAGTTATTTATCTGTTGATCGATGGATTAAAGGTTCTTTAAATATAACTTTAAATGCTTATTATGAAGTATATCTTGATAATGAACTCATTAAAACTAAAAAGAAAGCTGACATGAGTACTACTAAGATAGACGTAAAACTTAACCGCGGGAATCATTCGATAATTATAAAACTTCTTACTACTGATCAAAATTTAAAGTTTCAGTCTGGTTTTGAATATGCAGAAGACTTTACTGATTGTAATGCTATTTCGGGTTTAAATCCTGACAGGTATTTTACCATTAATGATGTATTGGAAGGAAACTATGTTTCATCAGCTAAAATTTCACCATCTGGTAAATATGTTTTGATTAATTATTCTGAAGTTATTCATGACAGCGGGAAAAGCAAAAAATATTCTGAAATTTATGATTTTGAAAAACAAAAGAATATCTCAGTTTTAAGAAATAAAAACATTTCGAAGGTTAGCTGGTTACCACGAACAGATAAATTATCTTATGTTTCTGAATTTGAAGACAAATCAGAAATTTTTGTTTATGATATCTTAACCGGAAAAGAAAAATCCATTGCCAAAGGAATTAACGATTTATCGCGTTATACCTGGTCGCCAACCGAAGATTATATTATTTATTCTGAATATATAAAAGCTGAAAAACCGGGAGATTTAAAACGAATATTTGGAAATGAAGACAGACTACCCTATTTCCGTAATCGCTCATTTTTACATAAGATTGATATCAAATCCGGAAATATAACTCAAATAACCTCAGGAAATCTTTCTTCAGGGTTACATGATATTAAACCTGATGGATCGAAGATTTTATTTTCTGTTTCTGAAATGGATTATTCTGAAGTACCATTCCGTAAACAAAATCTTTACGAAATGGATATTAAAACTAACGAATTGACAAGTATCTGGGAAAATAAGATTTATTCCGGATACACTAAATATTCTCCGGATGGTGCTAAACTTTTAGTTCAGGGTGGACCTGAATGTTTCGGAGATTTAGGAGTAAATGTAAGCGAAGGTAGAATTCCAAATAGCTACGACAGTCAGTTGTATATTTTTGATTTAGCAACAAAACAGCTTGAGCCTATAACAAAGAATTTTGATCCTGCAATTGGCGATGCATACTGGAGTAAGGATAATCAAATTTATATATCAGTAACTGATAAAGATTATGGGAATCTTTACAAATACAATTTAAAATCAAAATCGTTTGAAAAGATTAATTTATTGGTGGAAGTTTTAGGAGATATTGATTTTGCTTATAATAAACCGGTAGCTGTTTATACCGGCACAAGTATTTCAACTCCTAAAAAACTTTATATAATTGATTTGAAAAAAGCCGTGCCTGACGGCAGGCAGGAAATAAGCAGCTTATTATCATTTTCTGAAAAAGAAAGATTTGCTGATATTCAGTTTGGAAAGACCGAAGACTGGAATTTTGAAAATAAAAATGGAACAACTATTTATGGCAGGGTTTACTATCCACCAAATTATGATGATGTTACAAAAAAATATCCTGTAATTGTAAACTTTTATGGAGGCACATCTCCAATTGAAAGATCTTTTGGAGGAAGATACCCAATAAACAACTGGGCTGCCGGAGGGTATATAGTATATGTTCTACAACCAAGCGGAGCTACCGGATTTGGTCAGGATTTTTCGGCATTGCATGTTAATGGCTGGGGTTTCGATGCCATAGATGATATTATTGATGGAACTAAAAAATTCCTGGAAACACACCCGACTGCTGATTCTGAAAATGTTGGATGTATTGGAGCATCATACGGAGGGTACACAACAATGCTAATTCAGACCAGAACCGATATTTTTAAAACTGCTATTTCACATGCCGGTATTAGTTCCTTAACAAGTTACTGGGGCGAAGGATATTGGGGATACTCGTATAGCACTGGTGCAACAAAATTCAGTTATCCATGGAACAGGAAAGATATTTATGTTGAAAATAGTCCTGTTTATAATGCCGATAAATTTCAGAATTCAATTCTTTTATTACACGGAACTGCTGATACAAATGTTCCTGTAGGTGAGAGCTTACAATACTATGCAGCTTTAAAACTTTTAGGAAAAGATGTTGAAATGGTATTAGTTGACGGTCAAAATCACTGGATATTAGATTATAAAAAACGAATTAAATGGCATTACACCATCATGTCGTGGTTTGATATGAAACTGAAAGATCAGTCGCAACAATGGAATGATATGTATCCGGAGAAGAACTTGTAATATAGTCTTTAGCTGTTAGCTTGAGTTTAACAACTTTTTATTTATAATTTTGGTTCTACTGTTATCTTAATGTAAATGCTTAAATGATAAAATGATTGAATGATCATAGAAAATTATGACAGAAACTAACATTTAATCATTTATGCATTTAATCATTAAAAACATTCCCTATTAAATTCGTTGTAGTACCATAATTTTAATGTGCAACAGAACTTACTTCACTCACCCCTATTAACCGATCATAATTCCGGCGAAAATCGTGGTAATAAACTAATATAGTATAAGAATTTTCTGTTTGAGCATGATTACCTTCGATATAAGTAAAATCAGGTTTGCCGTTTTCCATTAAGACATATTGGTAGTTGTAGTATCCCTGTTTTAGTTGCAAACGGCCTTCGTAAGCTTTTTGCTCAAAATTATATCGCATTTTATTTTCTTCCGTAAAATCGTAATTTGTTAATGCACCCCAGATGTAAATTTCACTTTGTTGCATTGGAGCATCCATATTTAATGTAAAATAAACAAAAGAATAATCTGCTTCAGTTTCCGGATAATCGCTTTGCGTAACATCTATTTTAAACAGTCCGTTAATATCCGGTTTATATTGGTAATCTTCAAATGTTCTATCTCTGTTTTCTGCCAGTAGAAAATGATACATATTATCGACAAAATTTATATTCTTTATATTTTCAGCCGTATAATGAATATTTTTTGTGTTGAAATGATGAAATTCATTTCCTCCTTTAAATTTTAAAATACTAAAATTGTTAAACGTAAACTCCTTATCTTTTATTAAATCAGGCCGGGTTAATTCTAAGTAATTAATCCAATTATGATTTTTTAATATCTGCACTTTTAAGTTTTGGTTTATATCATAAAATTCATTTTCAAAATAATCAACTACTATTTCCAACTCCTGATCGTTATAAAAATATGCAGTTTGGTTCATATTCCTCACGATTCCTTCAATATTTGTTTTCCGTTCAACTACCATAAACCTTTTATTAAAAACAATTTCATCAGGGTTTGAGCTTTCATAAACTTGCAAAACATAATTACCCGAAATCATAGGCCGCATATAATCGTTTGGTAGTTTCAATGAATAATGTGTATAATTAATAGTAGTATTAAAAGACGATTGATATTCTGAGATTTGATCCTCGAAATAACCATCGATGTATTCACTTTCGTCTAAATCAGATGGAATCCAATCTGAATTGCAATGTATAATTTTATAATTGTAATCTTTTATCTCTGTACTTAAATCATCAAAACTGAGTGTTAAATATTTACTACTACCTAAATCCCACACCGGCAATGACAAATCATCTTCTCCAGAATACATTAATACAGTTTTAATATTTTTATTGTAAATCTTATTGTACAATATTTCCTGGCTATAACTCGAAGTATATAAAAAAGCAACAACAATAAATAATAAAATCTTTCTCATAAATAATTGGTTTGAGACAAAGATAAAAAAATAAGCCAGCAATAATTGTGCTGGCTTTTCATCTTAAAACAAACTGTTTTGAAGATACTGATTAGGTATACCTATTTATTCTTCTTTCTGGTACAAATGAATCCCAAACGGATTTTTAATATGTTCACGGAGTAGCTTAGCTTCAGACTCTGTTAATTCAAGTTCATTTTTTATAATATCACCTATTGAAATAATTCCTGCCAAATTATTAGATTCATCAATAATAGGTATATGACGAATTCTTTTATCTGTCATTATATTCCGCAAATAACTTATATCATCTTTTAATTTTCCTATTATTAAATCATCTTTAGGAGTCATTAAATCCTCAATTTTTCTATCCTCTAATGGAATTCCTGAATTATAACATTTATATAAAATATCCTTTTCAGAAACAATACCCATAATTTCATCATCACTATTAATAACCAGTAAGGACCCTACTTTTAATTCATCTAATTTCGCAACAGCATCAAAAGCCGAAGTGTCTTTATGAACAGTATAAACCTTATGGTTACCTTGTTCCTTTTTCTTGTTTAAAATTTCCTGAGCTAACATGATATTTTAGTTTGATTAGTTTGAAAGTAAAAATAATAATAAATTTACAACAAATCAACATATACAGATAATTAAATATTATCCATTTTGATTAATAAATTTATCTATTCCGATTGCAGCCTTATGACCATTGGCAATACCACTAATTACATCCGGTCCCTGAATAATATCGCCACCAATAAATAACCATTTGGCTCCTGTCTGGAAATACTCATTAACCTGTATTCTTCCACGCTGATCAAACTCAACCTGCTCCCGAATTTCCTTACTAATATACTCAACATCCATTCCTTGCCCGATTGATTCTACTATCATATCAGCCTCAAAGAATTTAGTATTGGATTCATCAAACTTTGGATTAAATCGTCCGCTTTCGTCAAATACAGACAAACACTTCTGAACGTGTAATCCTTTAATTTTATCGTTTTCAATTTCGATTGATGTAGGCCCCCAACCCGGATCAATTATTGCCTTTTCTTCTCGCGCTTCAACAACCTCTTCTCGGTCTGCAGGCATAATATCTTCAGATTCTAATGAAGTAGCAGTTACATCAACTTTTCCAAATTTATTATTTTGCAAACGAGCAAGCGAGCGGGTAATATCCATTGCAACATTACCACCTCCTATAACAACAATCTTTTCTGATACTTGTATTTCATCACCTAACGATATTTCTCTTAATAAATCTGTTGCAAAAAATACATCTTTATGATCTGATCCGGGAATTCTTGTGCTTCTTCCAAGATGCAATCCTGTACCTGCAAATACTGCATCATAGTCATTCTTTAACTTATCTAATGTAATGTCAGTTCCAATATTTACATTGTATTTTATATCAACACCAAGGCTCAAAATGTAATCAATATCCTTATCTATTTGGTCGTAAGGCAATCGATACTCAGGTATTCCATATCGCATCATTCCACCAGCTGCCGGAAGTTTCTCATAAATTGTACAATCATATCCTATTAATGCAAGATAATAAGCAGCCGACAATCCTGAAGGCCCTGAACCAATAATTGCAACTTTTTTGCCATTATTTTCAACATTTCCTGCATTTAGAATTTCCTTATATTTTTCTGATGGATTTTGATCGGCAATATACCTTTTTAACCAACGAATTGATATTGGATCGCCGTTATGGCCAACCGAACAAACTTCTTCGCATTTGTGGGTACAAATACGACCGCATATTTCAGGTAATGGATTTGTTTCGTATAAAATTCGTAAACCTTCTTCTAAATCATCATTTCTAATTGCTTTAATATATTCAGGTATTCCCATATGAGCAGGACATGTTGCAGTACAAATTCCACATTCAACACATCTGTCAGCTTCTTCTTCTGCCTGTTGTTTTGAGTAACCTGTTACAAACTCAATAAATGATTTATCTCTGTCTTCAGCATGAAGCTCAGGCATGTGAATTCTTTCCGTTCCATAAAGTTCATAATTTGGTTCGGGTTTTTTCCAGCCTTTTTCTTCATTATCCCATGCTTTTTTGTCAACACCCGGAATAAATCTAAAACTATCCGGATCTTCATCTATCCATGTAAAATGATTAGAAAGAGTTAATGAATTTGTGGTACAAATATCAACACACAAAGCACACCAACAACAACGTCCATAATCAATCATTGGACGCAAACCACTGTCTCCATCTTTTGTTTCAACGCCATCAACAGGAACAAGATCAATTGCTTCGTTCTGGCAAATATCTTCACAGGTTCCACATCCAATACATGAATTTATATCGTTTTTATGAAATCCTCTGTATCTGTCGGCACCTTCCCTACTAAGCGGATCTTTAATAGTAACAGGTTCTCTTACTACATGTTTCCAAGCGGTAAATGGTGATAATATGTCTTTTATTGTCATGATATGACTAATTAATATGTTTTGTTATTTTGTTTCTATCCACTTAATATTATTTGTCATTCGCTTCGCTGTCATTTATTGTCATTTGTTTCACTGTTATTTTGTATTACCAATTGATTTTATATAATTATTTAATTTCACCCCAATTAGATTAATATCTTTTTTAAAAGAAACATAATCATCCTCACTCATTAATTTCCGATTAAATGCTTTGGTAATCTATGTTTTTGTTTCATATAGTGAACCTCTTGAATAGTAGCAAAAGTTCTTATTTTCTTTGTAATGAAACCTGCCGTATCCTTCACTCAGATTTGCAGCAACAGAATCAATAGCCCTGACAAGTTGTTTTCCAACAGTATCCTTATTAAAGTAGTCCCACTTATCTACAATAACCCAAATCTTTTCAGCGATATCCATTGACAATTTATATACCTGTAATTCTTCTAAATTCATTTTTATTACTACTTTAATGACTATTTAATGACAACCTAATGACTACTAAATGACTTATTTAATGACCATTTCAATTTTATCTTTCTATTTCCGGTGGATAAGTATGTAATGACACCATCAATCCTGCAACATCTGCAATATTTGTATATATAATCATTTTTTCTAATAAAGCGATCGCATGAGTATAGCTTGGTCCTCTGACATTTATTCTTCTGGGATATTCTGTTCCGTCAGAAACCATATAATATCCATATTCACCTCTTGTACATTCAGCCCTGCTATATGTTTCTCCTTTTGGTACTTTCCAGTGAAGCACATTAGGAGTTTTTGCTTTTATATCTCCTTTTTCCGGCATCTTAGCAAAAATCTGTCTGATAAGATCAACAGAGAGTAAGAGATCTCTTCTTCTCACATCAGCTCTGGTATATATATCGGAATTTTTTCCAACAATTGCATCAAAATCCAGTTCAGCATATTTTAAATACGGATAATCTTTTCTTATATCTTTTGCTACTCCTGCAGCTCTGGCATTCGGACCGGTAATTCCAAATTTGTTTATCCATGCAGGATCAATATATCCCATTCCTACCGAACGTTTTTTGAAAACGGCATTATTAAACATTACTTTATCAATATCGCCCATGAATTTTTCAATGGTTTGTAATGTTTCTTCCATACGCCCTTTAAAGCCATCAGGCAATAATCCTCTAACACCTCCCGGCAATTGGTACATATGATAAATTCTACCTCCGGTTAATTCTTCAAATCTATCAAGAACAAGATCGCGAAGATAATTAGA
>JAUWQL010000184.1 GCA_030611105.1 Bacteroidales bacterium | reverse complement strand
TACCATTTCTAATGCCATTTTTCTTTGTAATTGAGCTCCCACAATAAATGCACTTTTTTTATTCATAAGCTTTGATTTAGTGCAAAGGTATAAATATCAACTATTACAGAGGTTTGCAGCCTCCTTTTTGTCCATTAAGCCTAATTTTATTATCATACTTGTTTCCTCCCATTTCGAAAAAGGTACTTCCAATAATTTTATATTTCTGTTTTTTATAAAAAGATATAGCATTTTCGTTTAAATGATAAACTGTCAGCCATAATCCCGGAAAACTTTTTTCCTTAACCAAATTTTCTACTTCAGATATTAGAGAATATCCTACTCCTTTCTCTTTAAAATGCTCAAACACATACAAAATAGTAAGTTCAGGGATGTTATCTTTCGTTTCCGGACAATTGCTTAGTAAGCTTATTTCAGCACAACCAACCATAAATCCATTACTTTCAGCAATCAGGATTATATTATTCTTATCATTTATAGCATTCTCAGTATTGTTAACAGTAAATTCGGTATTTATATATTCCGAAAAATCTTTCCTGATTCCATTAATGGCATAAGTACTGATAAATACCTGCTTTTTAAGAACCGACAAATTTAAAGCATCGTTTAGTTCTGCTTTTCTAATTTTAATACTTGTAATCATATACCTTTCTAATCTTTACCATTTTGCAGCTACAACAACTAACTTTTTATACTGTTTTACATTGCCATCCAGATTAAAAATTTCAATAAAAACCACATAGATGCCAACCGGCGCTTTTTGGTTTTTATCATCTAAGCCGTCCCAGGTAATTACACCATCAATCCCTAATAGTTGATTATTGGCTAAATACCTGATTAATCTGCCTTTAGAATCAAATATTTTAATATTAGCAACATATCCGGGTTCATCAAATGTAAAATTGATATTAGCAACATCTTCAAAACCATCATTGTCAGGAGAAAAAACCTCTGGTTCTATATTCACTTCATCTTTAATATCTTCTAATTCCATAAATTGTGAATTCTCGTAAGCAGGTGTTGCAAAGCCCGCTAACTCCGATGCTGAATGCCAGTTTGTTTTATCATCTGTAGCTCTGTCAAAATTTATACGTTCCAAAGATACCCCATCGTTCGTGGCCAATAATGCAAATTGCATATCATCATCATATCCAAAATTATCGATAACAGTTTGCCATTTATCTAATAGCATTACTCGCCCCTTATCATCATTATAACCTGGTAAATCTTCGACCTTAATAAAGCCATACGGATTTATGGTAATATAATGTTCCTGAACAATTACAGGGTCTTCGGTTAAAACAATATAATCACCCGGGAAGATTAAATATCCTTCATTCGTTATTATTTCAATTGACGAATAATCCAATTCTTCATCATCATAAGCAGCAATAAGCAATTCTTTTAAATCTATGGTTTTATCAGAGCGGTTATAAATTTCCACAAAATCATATCCGTCAACTAAAGGGTTAAAAAGGATTTCATTAATAACCAGATCATTTTCTTGTACTGAATCAGGAATCGAGAATTGAGCTGTATTTTTATCATAAATTTCATTCCCTGCACAGTCAAAAATCCCTCCTGAGATTTCCAAAATATAAATAGTATTTTCTTCAAATGAATTCTCAAATCCAAGTATTATTGATTTATAATCATATCCAATTAAATCAACCAAAATTGGATTGCCAACACTATTGTCAACAGAATAAATGTTTGTTTGCATTGCCGATAAACTGTCGATTGTTTCATTAAAAAACAGTTGAATATTTTCGTCATCAACCACGGCTATCCTAAGTAACTCAGGAGCATAAATATCAGGATTACTTGCATTAACCGAATTTACCTGCCCCGGGGTCCCTCCTGTCTCGCTTTCCGATGCAATCCAATTATTCTCTCCTCCACAAGGATTCAAAGGGTCAATTTGTTCCAATGACCAGCCTCCGTCTGCTTTATAATCATCCTGATACCAATCATCAGTATAAGAAACGTATGATATTATTTCATTTTTAGCATTCCGAAGTATTATGGTTTGTTTAGAATTAGCCAGAGATGGAAATCCGGAAACAACAAGAACATCCCCAAAACTCTGAAGTTCAGTTGCTGCATCATCTTTACAAAGAATAAGATAATCACCGGAAGTAATTATTTCCGACGATAATGATCTTATTGTTGAACCAACAGTTAAAGTCCAATCTGCCAAGCTAATATCATAATCAGAAGCATTATAAATTTCAATATATTCAAATTCGGGCAAAGCCATTGAAGGTTCAGGGTCGGCCATAATTTCATTTATCACAATATCGTTGGGCAGAACAACATAATAAACGAAATCAATTTCTGTTAATAAGATTATATTTTCACACTCGTCAGATAAATTTTCAATACTGAGAGTTAAATTGATTTTTTCAGGGAAAGTATTTAAAAAGAGTAAATCAACTTCGTGAAGATCAGTACTTGCAAACACTGACAAAGGATTCCCTACTCCATTGTTTACTGAATAATTTGTTTTTTCAAGAATTGTTTGTTCAGTTACAGGCTCATTGAAAATAATCTTTAGCTGATTGCTCGATACGATTTCAACTTTTTCTATTTCCGGAGCTTCAGTATCAATATTCGAAGCATAAACAGAATTTTCTGTTCCGGGCGTACCACCGTTTGCATCAAGCGATGCTGTCCAGTTGGTAACTGTTGAGCAAATATTCAGTGGATCAATTCTTTCTAAAGACCAGCCTCCGTCTTCTTTCTCTGAATCATTATACCACTCATCGGAAAAGTTAACAGAATCGATTAAAACATTATTTTTATCGTAAATAACAATGGAAGTTCCTGAATTTGAAATCAAAGGGAAAGATGAAAATTCCAGAACATAGCCATATACACTTAAATATTCTCCGGCAGTAGCCGAACACAAAGTAACATAAGACGCTGAATCTAAAACATAATCCGGAAAATCTCTTTCGACACTACCTACTTTTAATTTCCATCCAGATAAATCAATATCAAATTCTGTTGTATTTTTAATTTCGAAATATTCATAATTTGGGAGATTTACTTCTGGATCCGGATCGGCCATAATTTCATTGATAACAACATCAAATGGTTTTGTTTCATAATAAGTGAAATCAATATTTGTTAATGCCATTGAATTGCCACAAAAATCTTCAACATTCCCAATTGTAATAGTATAGCTTGCGCCATCGGTAAATGAACCTGAAAATGTTAAATCAACTTCCATTGAGTTGTCGCTAACCGTTAAAGATGAGGGATTTCCAATCCCATTATCAACAGTGTAATTTGAATTTTCTTCTGCACTTAATCGTTCCAAGGGTTCATTAAATTGCAGCTTTAATTGATTACCAGAAATTATTTCAAGTTTTTCAACAACAGGAGCTTCAATGTCAATATTCGAAGCATAAACAGAATTTTCTGTTCCGGGCGTGCCTCCGTTTGCATCAATCGATGCTGTCCAATTGGTAACTGTTGAGCAAATATTTAATGGATCGATTCTTTCTAATGACCAGCCTCCATCTTCTTTTTCTTCATCGGCATACCAATCAGAAGTAAATCTTACAGAATCGATAAAATTATCATTTTCATCAAAAATAGAAATGGTTGTTCCGGAGTTTGTTATTGATGGGAAAGAAGAAAATTCCAAAACAGTTCCATAATCATCCAAATATTCCGAAGCATCATTATCACATAAAATCAGGTGTGAAGCTGAATCAATTGTAAAATCAGGAAAATCTTTAATACTGGTTCCTGCTTTTAATTTCCAACCCGTTAAATCAATATCAAATTCTGTTGTGTTTTTAATTTCGATATATTCATAATTGGGCAAATTCACTTCTGGATATGGATCAGCCATAATCTCGTTTATAACTACATCATAAGCTTGTGGAATAAAATACAAAAATGAAACAATTTCGGTTTGCAAAGAATCTAAGTTCCGATCTGCAACATCCTGAATAGTTAAATTATAATAAGTTTCATTTGTGAAGTCTATACTAAATTGTAATTGAATTTTTGTAGAGTCATCAACCAAAACCTGAGCTTGTATTGGATTGCCAATATCATTATCAAGAGAGTAATTATTCGCATTTTCGGCACTTAAAGTATCAACTTTTTTCGAAAACTGAACCTGAATTTCATTTGATGAAATTACTTCTACATTTAAAGGTTTGATGTACTCGAATAAGAAACTTAATGTTGTATCAACGATAACATTACTATTTAAATCTTCAATATTTTGAATTGTAATTTCGTATTGTTGATTATCAACAAATTTTGGGCTAAAATACAATTCTGCATATTTCCATGATTTATCAATTATTACCGAATCAGGATTTTCAATTCCTCCATTAACAGTATAATTTAAAATATTTGCTGCTATTGTCGAATCCACCTTTTCGTTATATTCTACTTTTATTTTTTTTGATGATAAAACATACAAAGAGTCAACGACAGGAGAAATTACATCCAAAATTTCTTCGCCAATATAAATATCATCAATCCATAAGCTTTGATCACGACCAAACGTATACTCATAATAAATACCAAAATAATCAGTAAATAAGTAATTATCATCAAACCCGGAACCAACAGTAGTTAAATTGTTGAAATCACCATCAACATTAATCCTAATTTCCCAATTACCATTGGGAAGTCTAACTGTTTCAATTGCCGGACTTTTAGAAGTACCTATATCTAATTGCCAGTTAACCGATGTCTTAAATATCTCAGAAGCACCGCCTGACGTAATTTTCCAAAACTTTAGCGTATCTGTTAAACCTGTATAATTTACTCCCACCGCATAGCCATTTGCAGAACCCGATGGATACATCTGGCTTGCATCAGAATCGCTTATTAAAAATATACTCCAATTATTGGACGATGATGGATCAAATCCATGCTTAACCCTAAACCTCCATGTTGTAGTTTCAGTATTTAAATCTATAATTGGCAAATCAATAGAAATTCGATCACGGTCATCAACAGTGTTATCAAAAATATGATGTAATGAATACGATCCATTCAGAGGTGAAATATCCGAAGCCGCCCAACGACCTACCGTGCTTTCTGTCCAATTCGAAATATCACCATCTTCAAAATCATCGGTAAACTGCGCAAACGTGAACGAAGGAAAAAGCAAAAACAGAATTATTAATCTTTTCAGCATAATTATGTCGATTAAATATTTAATTTTGAAAGATACAAAAAATGATTTTGAGTATATTTATTTAAGCTTTAAAGAAATGAAAATTGCAGTTGTTGGCGCAACCGGATTGGTTGGAAATGTAATGTTAAATTCGTTGCTTGAGCGAAATTTCCCTTTCACGAAAATTTATGCAGTTGCTTCCGAAAAATCCATTGGCAAAAAAATTGATTTTAACAACTCTGTTATTGAAGTTATTGGGATAAAACAAGCAATTTCGCTAAAACCTGATATTGCTATCTTTTCTGCCGGAGGCTCCACATCGCTAAAATGGGCTCCCGAATTTGCCAATGTTGGAACAACGGTTATTGATAATTCATCGGCCTGGAGAATGCACGAAAATATAAAACTGATAGTTCCTGAAGTTAATGCTTCAGTACTTACAAAAGAAGATGAAATTATTGCTAACCCAAATTGCTCAACCATTCAACTGGTTGTTGCTCTGGCTCCCTTGCATAAAAAATATAAAATCAAAAGAGTTGTTGTTTCTACCTACCAATCAGTTACAGGATCGGGAATAAAAGCAGTGGAACAATTAAAAAATGAAAGAAACGGAATTGAAGGAGAAATGGCTTATCCTCATCCTATTGACTTGAATTGTATCCCACATGGAGGAACATTTGAAAATGCCGGATATACAACGGAAGAAACAAAACTGGTTAACGAAACAAGAAAAATTTTAGGCGACCAAAATATAAATATTACTGCAACTGTTGTTCGTGTTCCTGTTTATGGAGGACATTCCGAAGCAGTTAATGTTGAATTTGAAAACGATTTTGATTTAGCAGAAGTAAAAAAAATACTTTCTGATTCTGCTGGTATTATTGTTCAGGATGATCCTAAAAATAATATTTACCCAATGCCCAGAAATGCAGAAGGAAAAGATGATGTTTTTGTGGGTAGAATTCGAAGAGATTTGTCACAAGCAAAAAGCCTGAATTTTTGGGTAGTTTCCGATAACTTACGAAAAGGAGCTGCGACAAACGCTATTCAGATTGCGGAGTATTTAGTGGAAAATAATTTAGTATCGGGTACTTAGTATCAAGTATAAAAAAGTTGCTGGTTACTTGTAACTGGTTTCGAGTTTCAAGTTGTCAATGCCTAAATAAGGTTGACCACTTTTACTTTCTTATTAACTTTATTTATATTTAATTCTTGAGCAATATTAGAACCAGAGGTTTGTTGTCCGGTATAAATATAACTATTCTCAAATTCTATAGGAGACTTTCGTTG
>JAUWQL010000128.1 GCA_030611105.1 Bacteroidales bacterium | reverse complement strand
AAACGACCAAGAAAAAAATTGGGCTTCAAAACCCCTTTATTTGTTTTTTTAAGTAGTTTTAACAAAAATGTTGCACTTGCATCTTGAATCTAGGTCGTTTAAATAGATTTTAAAAACGTTTTATTAATAAAATATTATTGTATCTTTGCCGCACGATTTTAAAAAGTAGGTTTAATTATTAATTAAAAACAAGAGTATGCCTGTAAAAATTCGATTAACAAGAAGAGGGAGAAAAAAAGCTCCTTTTTATCACATTGTTGTCGCAGATAGCAGGGCGCCACGAGATGGTAGATTCATTGAAAGCATAGGAAAATATGATCCTATTACGAATCCTGCTACTATCGAATTAGATTTTGATAGAGCATTAGATTGGTTGCAAAAAGGCGCTCAACCTACAGATACTTGTAGAGCTATCTTGTCGTACAAAGGTGTTATGATGAAAAAGCACTTACTTGAAGGAGTAAAAAAAGGTGCTTTAACTGAAGAACAAGCTGAGGAGAAATTTCAAAGCTGGTTGAATGAAAAAGAAAGCAAGATTCAGGCTAAACGTGACATGCTAAAAAAGGGCACAGATGCTGAAGCTAAAAAACGTTTAGATGCTGAAACAAAAGTGCGTGAAGCAAGAGCTGAAGAATTAGCTAAGAGAAATGCCGAAGCAGCTGCTGAAGAAGCAAAAGCTAATGCAAAAGAAACTGACGAAGCTCCTGAGGCTGTAGAAGAAACACCTGCCCGTCCGGCAGGCGGGACTGAAGTTGCCGAAGATGTGGTAGAAGCTAATGCAAAAGAAACTAAGGAAACGAAACCTGAAGAAGCTACTAAAACTGTAGAAGAAACGGTTAAGGCTGTCGAAGAGAAAGCTCCTGAAGCAGAAAATAAAGACGAAGCACCAAAAGCTTAAGATATTTTCATGCATGAAAAAAGATGATCATTATTTATTAGGATCACTTTTAAAAACTACGGGGATTAAAGGTGAGATTATATTGAAATTTAATAATGATTGTCTTGAAGAAATTCAAAAATTGGAATCAATTTTTATCGATGTTGATAATAAATTGGTTCCTTTTTTTATTGAGGAAATTAGGCCTAAATCATCGACTACAGCTATTGTAAAACTTGAAGGCCTCGATGAGGACGAAAAGTCTATTGAGTTTATTGGTTCGGAATTTTATGTTTCCTTTGAGCAGGTAAAAACTTTGCAAATTGATACAGAAGAATTTATTGATATTATCGGGTATAAAGTATTTGATCAGAATAAAAAATTGATAGGGGAAGTATTAGAATTTATTGTTATTCCTAAGAATCCTTTATTAAATGTAAAAACTGAAAAGGGAGAAATTTTAATTCCGGCAAAAGACGAATTAATTCTTGAGGTTGATGATGATTTACAGGAAATTATGATTAATATTCCGGATGGATTATTAGATTTTGATTAAGGACGTGTAACCCTAAGAAAGATCTTCGAATTTAATTATTTTATTTCTCCAGTCATCGGGTAATTCAACAGCTTCATTTTCTTTAGATAAAAAAGCGACCAAAACGGCATCATTTTTAGCCTTAACTTCTTTTGTAATTGCATTGACAATTTCTTGTTTCATTTGGAGGCTTTTATTTCCAAGTTTATAGACCTTAGACACAACCATAATTTCTTCTCCCAGAAATATAGGATTAAAGTATTCTATGGTAATTTTTGCCAGAACCAACGCTTTTTCTTCCCAGTTCATTTTTTGTTCGAAGATCATTTCAAAATATTGTAATCGGGCCATGTCAAAATAATTCTGATAAACAGAATTATTAACATGTGCCATAATATCAACATCATTAAAACGAATCTGAATTGGCGTTTTATGAAGAAACTTAACTCCTGGTTTAGTTGTCATGATTCTGAAATTCAATATCTAGTTCTTCATAAACAGAGTTTTGGCTTTTAAATTCAGGAACAATTTCCTTCATTTTTTTAACAACTTCGAAATTGTTATGATTTTTTTGAAGTTTAATAAGTTCTCCAAATGTTTTCTGTATTTGTTCAAAATCATAATTCCGGACTTTGGCAATCATAATTTTTGAGTGATGTGTAGGTAGTGTATTTTCCAAATCATTTAATAGTTCTTCGTATAATTTTTCACCTGGTCTTAAGCCTGTATATTTTATCTGAATGTCTTTTCCAATATTTAGTCCGGAGAGCTTTATCATTTTCTTGGCGAGGTCAATAATTTTTACTGATTTTCCCATGTCGAAAATGAAAATTTCTCCACCATTACTAATAGCTCCTGCTTCAAGTACAAGCTGACAGGCTTCAGGGATTGTCATAAAGTAACGAGTAACTTCAGGATGTGTGACTGTAACCGGGCCCCCTTTGTCGATTTGCTTTTTGAATCGTAAAATCACTGATCCATTTGATCCTAAAACATTTCCAAAACGAGTTGTAATAAAATTTGTTTTACTAACCTGGTTTAGTGCCTGAATGTAAACTTCGGCAATTCTTTTTGAAGCTCCCATAACATTTGTAGGGTTCACGGCTTTATCAGTCGATACCATTACAAATTGCTCAACCTTAAACTCATTAGAAATATCAGCAATAATTTTGGTTCCAAGAATATTGGTTCTTAAAGCTTCTGTAGGATTTTTTTCCATCATGGGAACATGCTTGTAAGCTGCAGCATGGTATACAAACGAGGGTTCAAATTCTTTGAAAAGCTTTCTTACTCTGTATTCATCGGCAATGTTCCCAATTACTATTTCAAAATTATAAAAGTTAAACTTTTCTTGCAGATCAAGTTCCATATCGTACAATGGTGATTCTGCCTGATCGAAAAGAATAATTTTTTTAGGATTAAAGTTAATTAATTGTCGAACAATTTCGCTACCGATCGAACCAGCAGCACCTGTTACCAAGACACTCTTATTAAGAATAATTTTCTTGATTTTATTGATATCTAAAACAATAGGAGGCCTTTCGAGTAAGTCTTCAATTTTAATTTCTTTAATCTGATTAAAACTCAACTCTCCATTAATCCATGTGTTTATATCCGGGACAGAAAGAACACCTATGTCGTACTGCAAACACTTTTCAATAACATTTTGTTTTTCAACCGGGCCAATATCTTCTTTAGCAATAATTAATTTTTCGACTGTGTTTTTGTCTAATAAATTCTCTAGATAGTCAGCATGATAAATTGTAACACCTTCAAGTGTCTTTCCTATATTGGAGTTTGTAATATCTAAAAAAGCCAGGACTTTATGTTTGGTTTCTGCATCTCTATCCAGTGTCCTTTTGGTAATAACACCGAATTGTCCGGCACCATAAATAATAACATCTGTTTTTTCTTTGCTAGGGTTATAAAGTTCCTGATATACTATTTTAGTTGCTAGTCTGAAAGAAGCCATTAAAAAAACCGTTAAAAGAAAATCTATTATAACAATGCCGAATGGAATAATAAATGTTCCATTGACAAAAAAGTAATTTATAGCATTAATAATTATAAACACTACACTACCTGAAATGGCAACCATAAAAATTCTTTCGGTATCTTTTGCTCCGGAGTATCTAATGATACCGGCATAAGTTTTAAAAATCAGAAAGGTAATCGATCTAAAAAATAAAACATAAGGAATAATAAAATTTAAGCTATTGTAATATTCCGGGGGTATATCAAAATTAAAGCGTAATAAAAAAGCTGAAGAAATAGAAACAGCACAAATAAAAAGATCGATAAGAAATACTATCCATCTGGGAGTATATGATTTTGGAAACCGGATCATTTATGTTAAGAGCAATTTAGTTTACTTAAAAAATGCTTAATACACATCATTCAAAAATATTAAAAATATTGCAGCATGTATAATTTTTTATCGTCTTTTATTGAAACAAAACAAAAATCTGAAGTTATGAAAACAAAACTAGTTAAAACAATTACAGTTACAACGCTTATGCTTTGTGGATTGCTTTTAAGTAATACCTTTGGCGTATCATTATTTGAAGATAAAAAGGAAACAAGAAACCTTGGAGATTTTGATGAAATAAGCTTGGCAATTCCGGCTAATTTGTATTTAACACAAGGTTCTAAGAATGAGGTCGTAATTGAGGCTGATAAAGATCTGTTAGAAAAAATTGAAACCGAAGTACGAGGAACGAACTTAAATATTAAATTCGAAAAATGGTATAACTATAAAGGAATTGGCAAAATCAATATTTATGTTACAGTAAAAGACATTAAAAAACTGGTTGTGTCCGGTTCAGGTGATATCATTGCAAAATCAGCAATTAAATCAGAAAAATTAGCTTTTATTATTTCAGGAAGTGGATCTGTATTGATTGATGATTTGACTACCAATGATATTTATGCAATGATTACAGGTTCGGGAGATATAAGAATTGTAGGGAAGTCAAAAGCAAATGAATTGGATGCTACAATTACTGGTTCGGGCGATTTTGAATCGGTAAACCTTGAGTTTAAGGAGGCAGATTTAACAATTACCGGCTCAGGTTCAATAAAAGTATTTGTTTCAGGAGAATTAGATGCAAATATTACAGGAAGTGGCAGAATTTATTATACAGGAAATCCGCTAATTGATGCAAATATTACAGGAAGCGGCAAAATTAAAGGCGGCAATTAATATCTGAAATAACAGACGGGTTAACCCGTCTGTTAACAAAAAACCATACCTTTAATTTCTTATTATTTCAATTTCACCGTTTGGTTCGAGTTTAATAATGCTTGATGCTTGTGAATTTGAGAAATCATCTTGCCTCCATTTAACAACATAGTCCACAGACTCAATTATTTCCTGACCAATTTCTGCAAAATTCAAAGGTGATGCTTGTCCGCTAATATTAGCCGAAGTTGATACAATAGGTTTTTTGAATTTTTGAATAAGATTTTGATTAAAAGGTTCATTTGATATTCTAATTCCAACACTTCCGTTTTGTGCAATTATATTTGGAGCCAGATTTTTTGCTCCTGAAAATATAATTGTTAATGGTTTATCTGAAAGTTCGATTAGATCCCAGGCAACATCTGGCATCTCTTTTATATATGAAGAAATTTTATTTGGATTATCTAACAGAACAAGCATGCTTTTTTGATCACTTCTTTGTTTTATTTGATAAATTCTTTCAACAGCTTTTTCATTCGTAGCATCACATCCAATACCCCAGATTGTATCGGTAGGATATAATATTATTCCTCCTTCTTTTAATACTTCTAGTGCTTTTATTAAATCATTTTGCATGTTTAAGCAAATTAATTGAAAAGAAATTTAGTTGAGAAAGATAATAATTTAAAATAAAGAATGTGTATTTTCGAAAAAATAAAACTAACTGGTAAGATGTTAGAACAAATTACTAAAGTAAACAGAGTTAAAAGAGAAAACATGAAGTTTTCTATCATTATTCCAACATGGAATAATTTAGAATATTTAAAGCTGGTTGTTCATAGTATTAAAAAAAATTCACATTTTGATCATCAAATTATTGTATTAATAAATGAAGGAATAGACGGAACGTTGGAATGGATAGATTCTCAGATAAATATAGATTATGTTCATTCTAAGGAGAATATAGGGATTTGTTTTGGACTAAATATTTGCAGATCTCTAATTAAAACAGACTATATATTATATGCAAATGACGATATGTATTTACTGCCAGACTGGGATTTGGAATTAGATAAAGAAATAGGAAATATAGGGCATGATAACTTTATGCTGTCAAGTACTATGATTGAGCCTTTTGATACTTCAAATTCATGTGTAATAGTTAAAGATTATGGAGACAGCATTGAAAGTTTTGATGAATTAAAACTTCTTAACGAGTATAAAAATCTAATTAAAGAAGATTGGTCGGGTAGTACATGGCCACCTGACATTGTGCATATTGATTTATGGGATTTAGTAGGAGGACTGAGTGTAGAGTTTTCTCCTGGGATGTATTCCGATCCTGATTTTTCGAAAAAGTTATGGGATGCTGGAGTCAGGTATTTTAAAGGTGTTGGTAAAAGCAGAGTATATCATTTTGGATCGAAATCAACAAAACGAGTAAAAAAGAATATCGGAAGCGAAATGTTCCTTTATAAATGGGGAATAACTGCAAATACATTTGTAAATAATTATTTAAAACGCGGAAAAAAGTTTACTGGTTCCTTAGATAATGTAAAATTAAGTCTGGGTTTGAAGTTTAAAAATAAATGGAAGAGAATTTATAAAAGCTTTTGAAGTAAATTTGTTTTATAATAATTTAGATTTTTCCATTAACTCTTTGTTTTATTATTTTGAATTATCCGGATATGAATTTAATTATGTAATAGTTCTGTTTAGTACACACAGATTATTACTTTCAAATATACTTATTTATAAAAATGAGATAAAACAACACGTGTATAACTACCCGATTTTTCCCAAAACAATGCCCCTCACTATATTTAATACTCTTTCTGGTGATATGGTCTTTATACTCATGTTTCTTTCTGCAATGATGTGTAATGAAAAGTTTGAAATCCTGGTCCATTCTAATATTCTGCAAACAGGATGTTGCTTTTCCCATCCCCAAATACCTATGTAGTTATTATCACACATCTGCGCAATATGTGCAGGACCGCAGTCATTCGCAATATTCACCAGGCTAAACTGAGATACATTTGCTATATCGTTTAAAGAAGGGCTCGATAAAATATAATAACTGTTTTCAGGTAATTCTTTGTTAATGATCTCCTTGTAGCTTTCTTCTGATGGGCCTAGAATAAATACAATTTTTAAAAAGTCAAATATTTTCAGTATATTTTTTGATAAGGATATAAAATGGTCAATTCCCCACTTTTTATGTTCTCCTTCACCCCCACCGGGGAATACACATATGTACTTATTCATGTTATCAAAGTTTAAAGAACTGTCATTTTTTAAATTTTGTATAAATGAATATGGCTGTTCTATCTTTTTCAACTGCTTTATCAGATTAACATACAAATCTGCTTTATAAATTTTTGTATCGTATTTGATAGATTTATGATAAACCAGCTTGGATCCAGCTGCTGAATGATAACCCAGCTTGTAAGCTCGTGGTGTCAACAGAATGAGTAGCTGAATTAATAAAGAATAAGGCCGGATATTGATTATTAAATCGGCTTTTTCGGAAAATAATTTCGGTAGTAGCGAAAACTCCTTTATCCCTTTTCTATAATGGACTACATTGTGACAAAGTTTAAATTTTTTAACTAAAGCAATCTCTTTTACTGGTGAGTAGATTATAATAATCGCTTTGGGATATAACTCCTTTAATAAACTATAAAATGGCAATTGCAATATGATATGACCAAAAAACTTTTTATTGGGCGCAAAAACAATAATTTTTTTAATATTCTTTTCCATTTTTTATCCGGAAGAAAGTGTTTTACTTGTTTTTAAGAAGATTGTAGTTTTGAAAACTAAAAATTGTCTTATGAAGGATATAGTTTTCTATAAATGAAAGGATTTTATAAGAAAGTTTTTCGTGTTTAAATTTCTGGCGGTTTTTATCACGTTTATATAATTTATCTTCCCAGTTAAAATTAAGTATTTTGTCATTCATAACTTCAGGATGTGTTCCTTTGAATTTTCTGATTTTGTTAATGTTACCATAATCAAAATGTGTTTTTTCCATTTTTTCTGCTCCGGCTTTGCCCCGATGGTTATTTGCAAATGAAACCAGTTTCTTTTTCATTATATGTGGCGGACGCACCCAACCATAATGATAAATATGTGCATCTACTTTAGCAACATTTAATTTATAGGTATTATCCTGAACTCTGTAATTTAATCCATCAAATTCAGGAATTCTTCTGAAAGATTGTGCAGATTCCCAGCTATGTATTTCAGGGTCATTCCGTACAATTCTGATTTCGTGTTTATACCAGCTGTGCGAGTAATGATAGTGCCGGTAATCACCCCAAAAATGATAATAGTTAAACAACAAGCCTTCAACTTTCTTATCATTAATTAATTCTTCACACCTTTTTCTTATCACCGGAATATCATTTTCATGAATAAGCTCGTCAGCCTGAAGGTAAATTAGCCAATCGCCTGTACAGTTGTTTTTTGCAATATCTGTCTGATGAGCGTGTTCCATGCCTCTTGGGTATTTTTCAATGTCCCATACAGTATCAATAATTTTTATTTTGTCAGAATTAATTTCCTTAATTAATTTTCTGGAATTGTCATCAGAATCACTATCACCTAATGCAACAATAAATTCATCGACCAAAGGTAGTGCAGACATTATTGATTCTATTGCAGGATAGCCAAGCTTTTCAGCATTTTTAGACATTGTAAAACCACTAATTTTCATTCAGGTAAAAATTTAAATTACTTTGCAAATATATAAATTGTAATAAATAAGTGTTCTATATTTGTTTTAATAAAATTACATTCAGATAATGATACAAATTAGTGCTGTAATAATTACTTTAAACGAAGAAAAAAACATAAAAAGATGTCTTGAGTCGATTTATAAAATTGTTGATGAGATAGTTGTGATTGATTCTTTTTCAACTGACAAAACAAGAGAAATATGCGAATCGTACAATGCAGAATTTTATGAGCAGAAATTCCTTGGTTATTCAGCACAAAAAAATTATGGAATAAAAAAGGCAAAATATCCTTATATATTATCCCTTGATGCTGATGAAGCATTATCTAAGGATCTCAAAAAATCAATACTTTCTGTTAAAAGCAATTGGAAATACGATGCATATTCCTTTAACAGACTTACAAACTATTGTGGTAAATGGGTTCGTTTTGGGGGTTGGTATCCTGACAGGAAAATCCGTTTATGGGATTCAAGAAAGGGAAACTGGGGAGGTTTGAAAGTACATGAAAAATTGATTTTTAGTAAGAGAGTTCGTGCAAAATATATTAAAGGCGACTTATTGCACTACTCATATTATACAATTGATGAACATGTAATACAAGCCAATAAATACTCATCTATACTTGCTCAGTCGTATTTTGAAAATGGAAGAGCTATTCCGCTTTTAGAAATTATATTTCGACCAATTTGGAGATTTATAAGGGATTATATTATAAAACTGGGGTTTTTAAGTGGTTTAACAGGATTACATATTGCTGTTATTTCCTCTGTGGAAGTATTTTTAAAATATATAAAATTGCGTAAACTATATGCAAGTTCATATAATCCTAATTACAAAAATATTACTTTTTTAAATTCAAATAAAGTGTGGGGAGGTGGCGAAAAGTGGACATTGGATACGGCTTTTCATTTATCAAAATCTGGTTATAATGTGCTGGTTATAACATACAAAGATTCTGCTTTGTTTAAAGAAGCAAGAAAATATGAATTGGAATTGGAACTAAAAAGTATAAAAGTTACGACATATAGTTTTATAAATGTTTTTCAAAGAAATCGATTTAAAAGAATACTTAAAGCTTATAATGTTGGTACATTATTTTTGAATTTATCAAATGATTTAAAATTTGGAGCAAAGGTAGCTCATGAGTTGGGTGTTAATAAAATAGTGTACCGGCGAGCTATTCCTAAACCAATTAAAAGAAAGTGGTATTACAGGCACTTGTTTGTTAGGTATATAGATAAAATCATATCCAATTCTGAACATACGAAAAGAGGTGTTTTATTAAATTATTCAGATATTATCAGAGATGAATTTGTAAAGGTAATTTATAATGGAATAGCAATAAATAAACAGATTGACAGAGAGATAAAAGATGTTGGAAGCCAGATTATCATTGGTTCGGCAGGAAGGCTTTCTAAAGAAAAAGGTCATTTATATCTGATTAAGCTAGCTGTTAATTTAAGAGAGAAAGGTATCCCATTTAAAATTATGATAGCTGGTGAAGGCTCACAAAGGAAGAAACTGGAAAGGGAAATTGATAAGTTAGGATTAAAAGAAGAATTTGAATTAATTGGGTTTAAAAAAGATCTAAATGATTTTTACAGCCAGATTGATATATTTGTTTTGCCATCAATTTGGGAAGGATTTGGATTTGTTTTACTGGAGGCAATGAGTTTTAAATTACCTGTAATTGCATTTGATACAGGAAGTTCGTCTGAAATTATTCAGAATCAGGAAAATGGATATATTATCGCTGATTATAACATTGAATTATTGACAGAAAAGGTTATTAAATTGTATGAGAATATTGATTTACGAAAGAAACTGGGTGAAACTGGTTATGAAATTTTAAAAGATAAATTTTCTATTGAAAACACACTTTCTGAAATTACAAAAGTGATAGAAAATCAGTAAATTACCATTTGCTTTTTATTAAAAGAAGACTATTAACCTGAGCTCGGTATAAGAATTAATTTACAGAAAGCAAATAGAGTGTGAGATTTGAGGAAGAAAACTTGAAGTAATAACGGGTTATTTCAAAAGATTTCTTCTTTAAAGATTGCGCTATATTTGCTTTCCCTATGGGCATCATGAGGTTTCCCATATACTTCCTCATATTTTTTTAGATTATCCCGATAGTCTTTCAAAAATATGACTTGTCTATGAAAAACCCCATGA
>JAUWQL010000125.1 GCA_030611105.1 Bacteroidales bacterium | reverse complement strand
TGAAAGCCTTAGGTGTAAACAGTGCATTAATTGGAATTGAAAATAATAAGCCGGATGCTATTTCTCATTTAGATACATTAGTAAAGGATTACCCGGGAATTGAAGTTCATGCATTGAAAGTTCAATATCCTCAGGGTGGTGAAAAGCAATTAATAAAGGCTTTAATAAATCGCGAAGTTCCTTCTGGTGCTTTACCTCTTGATGTTGGAGCTGTTGTACATAATGTAGGCACTGCATTAGCTGTTTACGAAGCAGTTCAAAAAAACAAACCCTTATTTGAGAGAGTTGTTACTTTAACTGGGAAATCAGTAAAGAAACCGTCCAATTTTATGGTTCGTATTGGTACTCCGATAACCGATTTAGTTGAAGCAGCAGGCGGATTACCCGAAGATACAGGAAAAATTATTAATGGTGGCCCAATGATGGGTAAAGCTATTAATTCTCTAGAAATCCCTGTGGTTAAAGGTACATCAGGAATATTAATTATGCCTGCTGAATTATCTAAAAGGAAAAAAGAAAGCAATTGTATTCGTTGTGCAAAATGTGTTTCTGTTTGTCCTCAAGGCTTAGAACCTTATCTTTTAAATAAATTAGCTCTGTTAGAGAAAAATGATAAATTGGAAACCGGTGGTGTAATGGATTGTATTGAATGTGGTTCATGTAGTTATACTTGTCCGGCAGGATTACCATTATTAGATTATATCAGATTAGGAAAATCCAGAGTAAGTCAAATCATAAGATCAAGAAAACAGTAATGAGTAAAATAATTACAATATCACCATCTCCTCATGTTTATGAGGATACAACAGTAAAACGGCTGATGTTCAATGTAGTTATTGCTATGTTGCCTGTATTGGCAATATCGATCTATTTCTTTGGAATGGGTGCAATAATTGTAACATTAACAGCTGTAGTTTCGTGCTTAGTTTTTGAATGGTTAATTCAAAAATATATGCTCAAACAGGAACCTTCAATTACCGATGGTTCTGCTTTAGTTACAGGAGTTTTATTAGCGTTTAATATTCCAACAAACCTGCCAATTGGGATTATTATTATTGGTAGTTTAGTTGCTATTGGAGTTGGTAAAATGTCATTTGGTGGATTAGGAAATAATCCATTTAACCCGGCTTTGGTTGGACGAGTGTTCTTATTAATTTCTTTCCCTGTACAGATGACAAGCTGGCCTGTTCCAACAGGATTTAGCAATAGTTATACCGATGCAGTTACCGGCGCTACTCCACTTGGCGTTATGAAAGAAGGAATTGGAGCAGGAGAATCTGTTTCAGCAATAATGGATAAAATTCCTAGTCATATGGAGATGTTCTATGGACACATGGGAGGTTCAATGGGAGAAATTGCTGCAGTTGCATTGTTATTAGGATTTGTGTATTTGTTAATCCGCAAAGTAATTACATGGCATATTCCAATTTCGATTATTGCAACAATAACGATCTTTACAGGAATATTATGGTTAGTTAACCCTGAAGCGAATGCTGATCCTTTATTTCATCTACTAACCGGAGGTGTTTTGTTAGGTGCAATCTTTATGGCAACTGATTATGTAACTTCACCCATGTCGGTAAAAGGAATGTGGATTTATGGAATAGGAATAGGATTAATAACTGTTCTTATTCGTGTGTTTGGAGCATATCCGGAAGGTGTATCTTTTGCAATTCTAATTATGAATGCATTTGTTCCACTAATAAACTCTTATATTAAACCAAAACGATTTGGGGAGGAGGTTAAGAATGGCTAAGAAAGAATCTACATTCATAAGCATGGTGCTTACCTTGTTTATGGTAACATTTATAGCGTCGGCAGCACTTGGATATTTGTACGAAGTAACTAAAGGGCCTATTGCTGAAAGCAAACTTGCAAAGCAAAATAATGCTATTATGCAGGTTATTCCTGAATTTGATAATGAGCCTGGAAAAGAAGTTTATAAAATGGATGTTGATGGAGGTACTCTGGAATTTTTTCCGGCAAAAAAGAATGGTGAATTAGTTGGTACAGCAGTGAGTACATTTACGAACAATGGTTTTAGCGGAAATATCAAAATAATGGTAGGATTTTTACCTGATGGTACAATACATAATATATCTGTACTTGAGCATAAAGAAACTCCTGGTTTAGGAGATAAAATGAAAAAGAATAAATCAGATTGGAGTGTTCAGTTTAATGGTAAAAACCCCACTAATTTTAAATTAAAAGTAACTAAAGATGGTGGTGATGTAGATGCTATTACTGCTTCTACTATTAGTTCAAGAGCTTTTTGTGATGCTGTAGACAGGGCATACAAAGCATATATGGAAGGAGGCAAAAAATGAGTCAATGGAAAAACTTTAGCAAAGGATTTTTCAAGGAAAATGCAGTATTTGTTTTATTCCTTGGATTGTGCCCGACATTAGGTGTTACTACATCTGCAATTAATGGTTTGGGTATGGGATTGGCTACTACCTTCGTATTAGTTATGTCGAATCTTGTAATATCAATTGTAAAATCTCAAATTCCTGATAAGGTTCGTATTCCTTCTTTTATTGTGATTATTGCATCATTCGTAACAATGGTTGAGTTAGTAATGCAAGCATATGTGCCGGCATTATTCGATCAATTAGGACTATTTATTCCGTTGATTGTTGTTAACTGTATTGTTTTAGGAAGAGCTGAAGCTTTTGCATCAAAGAATACAGTTATTTCATCAATTATTGACGGTTTCGGTATGGGATTAGGTTTTGCAATGGCATTAACTATTTTGGGTGGAGTTCGTGAAATATTGGGTAGCGGTTCTATCTTCGGATTTAAATTTATACAGGGAGACGGAATGCTCGTATTTGTATTAGCACCGGGAGCATTTATAGCTTTAGGTTACCTGATTGTTCTGGTTAATAAAATCAATAAGAAAACTGCTTAATTAAATTACTATGGAATATATAATTATCATCATATCAGCAATATTTGTTAATAATATTTTATTAGCACAATTTTTTGGCGTTTGTCCATTTATAGGTGTTTCAAGTAAAGTGGAAACTTCCATTGGAATGGCTGGGGCGGTTACCTTTGTAATGGTTATTGCAACCATGGTAACTTATTTACTTCAGAAATATGTTTTAGATGCTTATGGAATTGCATTTATGCAAACCATTACATTTATTCTTGTTATTGCAGCTTTAGTACAGTTAGTCGAAATTATATTAAAGAAAGTGAGTCCTGCTTTATACCAGGCGTTAGGAATTTTCTTACCCCTAATTACAACAAACTGTGCAGTACTAGGTGTTGCTATTTTAGCGGTACAAAAAGATTATAATTTGCTTGGAAGTGTTGTTTTTGCCATTTCTAATGCTATTGGTTTTGGTTTAGCTTTAGTAATATTTGCAGGATTACGAGAGCATTTAGATATGGTAAATATTCCAAAAGGAATGAAGGGTGTTCCTATTGCTTTTATTGTTGCAGGCTTATTAGCTCTTGCGTTTATGGGATTTGCAGGAATCGTTTAAATATCATATAAATAATATTTTATAAAGAGTGACCAATATGGTTACTCTTTTTATTTTATTATGTGTTTGTTTTTTTTTATATTGTCCCGGGCTTAATTTCATCTTATATCTTGTAATAATACATTTTTTAATAAAATGAATAATCAAAAAGAATTTATTTGGTCGGGAAAAACTATTTTGATTGTTGAAGACTCGGTTGTATCATATAGGCTATTAACAAAATTTTTAAAAGATACCCGTGTTAAATTTCTTTATGCTTCAGATGGCGAACAAGCCGTTAGTATTTGTAAAAGTAATGAGCTGATTGATTTGGTGTTAATGGATATCCAGTTACCAATCTTAGATGGCCTGGAAGCGACGAATCAGATAAAGAAATGCAAACCTGAATTACCAATCATTGCCCAAACTGCTAATGCAATGGACGATGATAAGCCCAAAATTATTGCAGCAGGATGCGACGATTATGTTTCAAAGCCAATTAACCGTTTGGAGCTACTTCAAAAAATTCATAAATTCCTTAAGCCTAATTAATAAGAAATATGTGTAAATAAGCAATCAGCGTTGCTTGCACCCCTGCCTTGCTGACAGGCAGGAGCTTAATCTGTATTCTATTATTACTAAACGACATTGATTTTTAATTTAGTATTTAGGAGTCAAATATGTAACAACTTTACACTTTTGTAAGATTTCTTTGTTGGTATTTTTTCAAAAAGGAAATATAAAATCATTAATTTAGCTTTTCTTAAATATTAATTGAACTATGAATGAAAATCATATCTTAAAAATATCAACCAGCCTTTCTGTGAAAGACTGGCAGGTAAAAAATACACTTCAATTATTTGATGAGGGGGCAACAATGCCTTTTATTAGCAGGTATAGAAAAGAGGCAACAGGAAGTTTAGATGAAGTTCAAATTGCCGCAATAAAGGATCAGTTTACAAAACTGTTAGAAATTGATAGTAGGAGAGAGACTATTCTAAAGTCAATTGATGAGCAGGGGAAGTTAACAGATGATTTAAAAAAACGTATTGAGGAAGCTGATACATTAACTGAGCTTGAAGATATTTATCTGCCGTATAAACAAAAAAAGAAAACCCGGGCCACAAAAGCTAAAGAAAAAGGATTGGAGCCCTTGGCTAAAATAATAATGAAACAGCAAGAGCTTAATATTATTAGTAAAGCAGAACAATTTATTAATGATGAAGTTCCTTCTGTTGATGATGCCTTACAAGGAGCTCGTGATATTGTTGCTGAATGGATTAACGAAAACGAAAGAGCACGTAATAGTATTCGTCGTTTATTTCAAAATGAATCAAAAATTCAATCTAAAGCAATTAAAGGGAAAGAACTTGAAGGGATAAAATTTAAAGATTATTTTGAGTGGGAGGAACCATTAAAACGCTGTCCTTCGCATAGATTATTAGCAATGCGCCGGGGTGAAAATGAAGGTTTTCTGAAAATTGCAATTTCTCCTGATGAGGAAAAGGCATTAGAAATATTGGAGAATCAATTTGTTAGTGGGGTATATGATGTTTCGGAACAAGTACGTGAAGCTGTTAAAGATAGTTATAAACGACTCTTGTCTTCTTCAATGGAAACAGAATTTAAGAATTCATCAAAAGACATTGCAGATGAAGAGGCAATTAAAGTTTTTGCTGATAACCTACGACAGCTCTTATTAGCTCCGCCGCTTGGACAAAAGAATATTTTGGCAATTGATCCCGGGTATAGAACCGGTTGCAAAATAGTGTGTATTGATACTCAGGGTAATTTATTACATAACGAAACTATCTATCCGCATCAACCCCAAAATGAGAAAGGAATGGCCATGAAAAAAATCGATTCAATGGTCGAAACTTTTAAAATTGATGCAATTGCTATTGGTAATGGAACTGCCAGTCGTGAAACTGAAGCTTTAGTTAAAAGGATCAGATTTTCAAAAGATGTGAGAGTTTTTGTTGTTAGTGAAGATGGAGCATCAATTTATTCGGCATCACCGGTTGCGCGCGAAGAATTTCCTGAATATGATGTAACCGTGCGTGGTGCTGTGTCTATTGGTCGCAGGTTAATGGACCCCTTGGCAGAACTTGTTAAAATAAATCCCAAGTCAATTGGTGTAGGGCAATATCAACATGATGTGGATCAAAATAAACTAAAAGGTAAGTTGGATCAGGTTGTTGAAAGTAGTGTAAATAATATCGGTGTTAATTTAAATACTTCAAGTAAGCACTTGTTAACTTATATTTCAGGTCTTGGCCCGCAGTTAGCAAAAAATATTGTTGATTACAGGAAAGAAAATGGTGCTTTCAACTCAAGGAAAGAATTGCAAAAAGTAAAAAGAATGGGGGATAAAGCTTTTCAGCAGGCAGCAGGATTTTTAAGAATAGATAAAGCTGAAAATCCATTGGATAATAGTGCCGTTCATCCTGAAAGTTATCATATTGTAGGAAAAATGGCTTCGGATTTAAACTGTGAAGTGATTGATTTAATTAAAAACGAAGATCTCAGGAAACAAATAAAATTAGAAAATTACATATCAAAAGATGTAGGATTACCAACCTTAAATGATATTATTAAAGAATTGGCAAAACCCGGCCGTGATCCTCGTCAGGGTATAAAAGTTTTCGAATTTGCCGAAGGAATCCATAAAATTGAAGATTTGCATGCAGGAATGGAATTACCCGGAATTGTAACAAACATCACAAACTTTGGTGCTTTTGTCGATGTTGGTGTTAAACAGGATGGACTGGTTCATATCTCACAATTAGCAAACAGATTTGTTAAAGACCCAAACGAAATTGTAAAATTACATCAACACGTTAAAGTAAAAGTTCTTGAAGTTGATTTGGCAAGAAAAAGAATTCAGTTGAGTATGAAAGATGTGAATTAGAAAGTGTCAATTTGTCTAACTTACTGAACACTAATAGTAATATTAGTGTTTTTTTATTTTGTTAGATGCAATCTTAAAAAAAACTTGAAATATTTTTAAACTATGTAATAATTTGTTTGTCTTAGTGTCTAAAACGTGAAATCAACCTAAGTTGATTTTATTTGTTTTTTATAATCAGTGGTTTAACTATTAAATTTAATAAAATGATGAATCGAATTATTTACTCTGTTTTATTTATATTACTATCAATAAATGTTTATTCTGATGAAATTTCTGGAGAGTCTGGTAGTAGAGGTTGTTTGAAAGGATTTGTATTTGATGCCAACGCAAATCAACCATTAGAATATGCAACAATTTCAATGACCAGAAAAAAAGATAATCAATTAGTTAATGGAACTATTACAGATGACACAGGTTTTTTTAAAATTAAAGATGTTGATTTTGGTAAGTACAAGATTGAAATTACATTTATTGGATATAAAACAAAAACCTTGCACGATGTAGCCATAAGGCCGGATAATAAAATTGTTGATTTAGGTCAAATTAATTTAGAACCATCGATTGAAAATATTGCTGAAGCGGTTGTTGTGTCTGATAGGCCAACAATGACATATAAAATTGATAAAAAAGTAATAAATGTGAGTCAGCAGCATACATCAGCTTCGGGTTCAGCTGTTGAAATATTGGAAAATATTCCATCGGTGACAGTCGATATTGATGGGACTGTAAGTTTGCGTGGAAGTACAAGTTTTACTGTATTAATCGATAATAAACCAACAGTGCTTGATGCCAGTGATGCTTTAAGTCAAATTCCGGCAAGTGCCATTGAAAATATTGAAATCATCACAAATCCATCGGCAAAATACGATCCCGATGGAACGTCAGGTATTATTAACATTATCACTAAAAAGAATAAACTACAGGGTTTTAATGGTATTGTTAATTTAAATGTTGGTATGTATGAGCGTTATGGTGGTAATTTTCTTATAAACTGGAGAAAAGAAAGACTAAACGTTTATGTAGGAGCAGATTTTAATAATAGAAACAGAGAAGGTAGTATTGAAACAGAAAATAGAACTTTTTTTAATGATACAATTTCGTATTTATTATCCGATGGCGATTTTAATCGTGGAGGACAATCATATAACGTAAGAACCGGTTTTGATTTAACATTGAATGCAAAAAATTCGATTAACTTTGATGCAAGAGTTGGAAACATGAGTAGGGGTGGTTCAACCAATACCGACTATCAGAATTATACTTTTCCGGTAACAACAAACGAGATATATACAAGTGAACAAATCTCCGATCGTGGAGGATTATTTTACACTTTGGGTTTAGGGTACAATCATAAATTTTTGAAAAAAGGGCATGAAATAGTTTCATTATTTAACTATAGCTTACGTGATTTTGAAGAAGAATCATATAATGAACTTTTTGATGATAATAATGATGTGACCAGTGGGCAAAGATCGTTTGAGTCAGGTCCTAGAAAACATTATACTTTTCAGATAGATTACATCTTACCACTTAGAATAAAAGATAAATTTGAAGCAGGATATAAATTCAGAATTGAAGACAGTGATCAACTTGCCGAAATGGAGCAATATAACCCTCTTACTGGGTTGTATGATTATATGGACAGTTCCAGGCATGAAGTAACTCACGATAGGCATATACATTCAATATATTCTTTGTACTCTGGTGAGATTGGTAACTTCGGCTATCAAGGTGGACTTCGTGGCGAATATACTTTTCGTGAAATTAAACTGGTTGAAACAGGTGAAAGTTCAGTAATTGATCGTTGGGATATTTTTCCCACAATCCATATGTCATATAATTTACCAAAAGATCAACAGACAATGGCAAGTTATACAAGAAGGATTAAACGACCAAGAGGTTATTATTTTGAACCATTTTTGACATGGACAGATGCTTATAATGTAAGAATTGGAAATCCTGATATTAAACCAGAGTATATTGATTCTTACGAACTAAGTTATCTTAATAAGTTTGGAAGAAACTCATTCTCTGTTGAAGCATATTATCGGGTTACAAATAATAAAATTGAAAGAATCAAAAGTGTTTATGACGAAAATATTTTTCTGAGTTCGTATGAAAATGTTGGTAAAGATTATTCTTTAGGTATAGAATTAATGCTTGGAATAGATGTTTTTAAATGGTGGCATATTGATTTTATGGGGAATATCTATGATTATAAAGTGGAAGGAGAATTATTAGGTCGTGATTTCTCGGAAAGTAGCTTTAACTGGAATGCACGATTTAATAATACTTTACGTTTTGGAAAAACCACAAGAGTTCAGTTAAATGGAATGTATAATAGCCCGACAATTACTGCTCAAGGCGAACGAGATGGTTTCTTAATGGCAAATTTGGCTGTTCGACAAAGCTTTTATAAAAACAAATTGTCTGCTACTTTACAAGCTAGAGATTTGTTTGCCACAATGCGTCATTCTTCGACTTATGAAGGTGATGATTTTTATTCGTATACTTATTATGTTCCTAAATCACCTACAGTAACATTAACTTTAGCTTTTAAAATTAATAATTATAAGCCGGAAAGAAAGAAAAATGGAAATGGCGATATGAATGATATGAGTGAAGGAGAAGAATTTTAGGGGGGAATAAAAATGACTAAAATTCGTATGAATGAGCTAAGGTTTAAAATTGAAAATACTGATTTACAGGAAAATACAAAACTTTTTATTCTTGTATTCGTGGCTGTTTTTTACTGCTAATGCACGAATGTTGTACAGGACTCATAAATTAATTCTCAGTTGATATATCTAACAGGTTTAGAAATACTAATTGAATAATGCGGTTCATTTTATCGTAATTTAATTTATCGGGTGTGTCTCTTGGAGTATGATAATCATCGTGTAATGCTGTGAAATAGGCAATGCTGCTAATACCATTTTTAACATATGAGTAATGATCAGAACCGAAAGTCCATAAAATACGATTCTTCATACCAGGTGATTTATCAACAATTAAATTGGTATATTCTTTATTTAACTTTTCGACGTTTTTAATATACTTAGCACCACCTTCCCATTCAAGAAGAAACACCCTGTTTGAATTTTCGGGGTCATCATCCATATCACGACCAATCATATCGAGGTTGAACAGTACTTTTGTTTTAGATAACGGAAATAAAGGATTCTGAACATAATAATCCGATCCGTGTAATCCTAACTCTTCAGCTGAATAAGCAATAAAAATAATATCTTTTTTAAGTTTAATACCATCTTCTGAAGCCTGTGATATTAATTTAGCAATCGTTAGCATTCCTGTTGTTCCCGAAGCATTATCATCAGCTCCGTAATTTATTTCGTAATTATAATTTCGTCCGATATGATCATAGTGTGCCCCAATTATTATATTTTCATTACTTAAATCACTATCTATATATCCAATTACATTTTCTGTTTTAAGTGTATCAATTCTAGGATCAAAATATACTTCATATGAAAAATCTGCAGGAATTATGGAACGCAAATTATTTTTTTCAGATTTTTCATTTGATTTGGTAATTTTCTTTAATTCCTTCAAATCTTTTATAAACAAACCTGCGGCAATATTCTCAGGAACAAACAAGATTTTGATATTTTTTTCTGATTCTATTTTTAAATTTGGGATAAGTTTATTTTGGTCAAGCAATTTATTAAAGTCATTTTTATTTCTGTGATTTGTAACAAAATAATGATAATAATAAAAAAGTTCCTTGAATGATTTTAGATCAGTTATAACTTCCTCAAATTTATTCTCATCAAGTTTTTTTCCAAATGGCAAACCAACAACAAATGTATTAACGGAATAGGAATTTGATATTGTTTTCACTTTATCTATGGCGTTTTTCACACTTTCCGATAAAAAGAATATGCTTTTGTTATCTATATCAAGGTTTACCAGATCGTTTTCATTTGCAAATCCCGCGAAGATAATTTCCCCTGAAATGCTATCTAAAATGCTTCGATTACCAAAATATATAGGAACCCTGTAAACAAGTTTATTATAATATATTTTCGATTCACCTGTTTGATATTTATAAAGATTAAATTTTTGGTAATATGGATTCTCAGAGTCGGGTTTGTACGGTTTTAATCCGTATTTAGAAAATTCGTTAGCAATATATCGGGCAGCAAGTTTCTGTCCGGGTTCTCCGGTATTTCGACCTTCCATGCTTTCTGAGGCCAGTGTATCAACATGTGTTCTTATGCTTTCTACTGTTATTCTATTTAAATATACATTTAAATCAACCTGGGCAAAACAAACAAAGGTGATCGAAATTAAAATAGATATAAAAAATATCCTGGTCTTCATGTTCGAATTATTATTTAATCAATTTGATGTATGGTTCATCAGGAATATGTTTAGAATATTGACTAACTCCGGCATAAATGCCGGAGATTAAATAGTTCGTTAAATTATCAGACCTAACAGGTTTTAAAAACCTGTTAGGTCTGATAATAATATTTTATGACTGTCGGGTTATATACCTAATCCATATTTTATAAATTGTTATCATCCTTGAATATTAGGTGCTTAGCG
>JAUWQL010000139.1 GCA_030611105.1 Bacteroidales bacterium | reverse complement strand
TTGAGGGGAAACCTGAGGGAAGTACCCTCTTTTAAAAATTTAGTCGGACACTAATGATAAAATATAAATAGTTCCCAAAATGAAAAATATAAGTATAAATATATTAAATGGTAATGTAAAAGTCAACTATTTGTAAAAATAAATCCCGATAATTAGTACCGGGATTTAGTGAAAATATTTTAAAGTTTATTTTACAATTGGTTTAATTTCGATCTCCTTTCCAAAAAAACGTATAAGTTTTTTCTGTGCTATAATTGATAATCTGTACATTACTGGAACTATAACAAGTGTCAGAAAAGTCGAGAATGTTAATCCGAATATTACTGTCCAGGACATCGGGCTCCACATTTCTGCCATATCACCCCCAAAATACATGTTAGGATCATAGTTTTGGAATAAACCTTTAAAATCGAAATTAAGACCTACAGCCATTGGCAACAATCCCAATATAGTAGTAATAGCAGTTAAAAGTACGGGGCGCAACCTTGTCATACCACCCTGAATAATACACTCTGTTGCAACGTTAACGGGTAGGAATGCACCCTCCGGCATTCCGAGCTCTTCGCGTTTTCGTGCCTTAAGTAATTCGACATAATCTACCAGCACAATGGCATTGTTTACCACAATTCCTGCTAGTGAAATTATACCAATTCCTGTCATTATTATTATAAAGTCCATGTTGAAAATCCACAATCCTCCGAAAACACCAATAGTACTGAACAAAACACTGGAAATTATAATAAGTGTGCGGATTAGTGAATTAAACTGCGTTACTAAAATTAACATAATAAGTGCTAATGCAATTAGCATGGCATTTCCTAAAAACTCTGATGATTCATCTTGCTCTTGCTGTTCGCCTGTAAACTCGTAGCGATAAGCGGCAGGCATTTCAAAACTTTCCATTAGTGCAGCCAACTGGACATTAATTGTATTAGTGTTATATCCTTCTATAATATTTGAGTATAGTGTTATTACTCTATCCATATCTTTTCGGCGCACAGAACTAAAGCTTGTTGAATATTCAAAATTTGCAACGGCAGAAAGTGGAATATATGCAGGAGGGCCATCGCCAAATACGGGTATTTTCATATTCATCATAACTGGTAAGTTATACCTGTATTCGTCTTTTAATCGTACTAAAATTGGAAATTCTTCTTCGCCCACTTTAAAATTTGAAACTTCTTCACCAAATAATGACTGACGTATTGTATATGCAATTATTTGGGTTGATAAACCATAACGCTGAGCTTTATCGCGATCGATATGAATTAATAATTCCGGATTTTGAGTGCTGATATTCATTTTTAAACCTTCAATACCTTCAATATCGGCTAATTCAATATATGTTTTTATAGTGTCGGCCAAACGAACCAGTTCATCAAATTCTTGCCCAATAATTTCGAGATTAACAGGTTTTCCTGTTGGAGGACCTCCGTCGTCTTTTGAAACTTCAATTTCTACACCAGGATACTTACCTGAAATGTGATTACTAAAATTACTCATCAATATTGAGGTATTATTTTCATCTCCTCGTAATTCGTAATCGATAAAACTAACAGTAATAATTGCCTGATTTGGTTTTGAACCTGCCGAAAAATCCATAGGATCTCCTCTACCTACAGTAGTTAAAATAGATTCAACGATAGGAACTCCATTTTCGTTTTTATACGGAGCAAGAAATTCGATAATGTCATCTTCAAGAATATTAACAAAATCATTTGTACCGGTAATATCAGTTCCAATCGGCAAGGAGACAACAACATTGACATAATTAGGATCGGCATCAGGAAATAATGTAATATCAGGTGTTCTCGAAAAGAAAAGCATAATTGTAATTACAAGTAATGCGATGGTTCCTCCAAAGAAAAGTAATAAGTTTTTCCCACGTAATGCAAATCGTAATACCCGACTATAAAATTTTTCTAATTTTATCAGGAAGATATCCTGAAACCATGCTTCCATTTTTTGAAGGAATAATCGATGCGTTATTCCTATCATGCCGAATAAAATCAGAAGGTTAGCTAATACTCGCATTTTGGTGAATAAAAGCAAACCACCAAAAACGATCAGAAATACAGCAAAAAGAATAGCCCTTTTCCTTTGACGTGCCGATTTTCCATTACCATTTGCCGTTTTTACCTTGATAAAAGTAGCTGATATTACAGGTATAATAATCAGAGCTACAAATAGGGATGAAGTTAATACAATGATAAGAGTAATTGGCAGATATTTCATAAATTCGCCCATTAGGCCTTCCCAAAGTACTAATGGAAAAAATGCTGCTAAAGTTGTTGCTGTTGAAGCAATTATAGGAATGGCTATTTCACCAACAGCTCTTTTAGCTGCTTCCCAGGGTTCGTATCCATTATCGACAAATCGATATATATTCTCAACCACCACAATTGCATTATCAACCAACATCCCAAGTGCCAGAATTAGAGCAAATAATACAATCATATTGATTCTAAAATCAATTGCTCCAAAAACTACGAATGATATAAATATAGACATAGGTATTGCTAGTCCGACAAACAGGGCATTTCGTGTACCTAAGAAGAAAAACAAGACAGCGACCACAAAAATCACACCCATTATCATGCTATTTTCGAGGTTGCTTAGCTGCATTTCAACCATTTCGCTCTGATCGTTTGTAATTGTTATATCAATGTCTTCAGGAAGCATGTTATTGTTTTTAGCTTCTTCTAACTTTTCATATATCCTATCAGTTGTAGATAATAGATTTTCGCCTCCCTTTTTTACAATCTGGATAGAAACTACCGGCTCCTTATTTAAGCGAGCAAAACTGGTTGGTTCTGTATAACCATCAATTACTTCGGCAACATCTTTTAAATATACATTTCTGCCTTCTTCGCTTTTTATGATGATATTCCCCAGTTCTTTAATATTCTGGAATTCCCCAACTGTTCTAATACTCCTGCGGGTTTGCCCTAATAAAATTTCGCCTCCCGACATGGAAATATTTTCGTTGCGAATTGCATTGGTAATTTCAAAAAACGAAATCTCTAAAGCTTCTAACTTTAGTAAGTCAACATTTACTTTGATTTCCCGGTCGTTTACGCCTTCAATCATGACTTTTGATACTTCTGGTATACTTTCAAATTCGTCTTGTAAATGTTCGGCATAATATTTAAGTTCCTCTACACTATAATCGCCGGAAAGATTGATATTTAAAATAGCAAACTCAGAAAAATCGATATCAAAAACCAAAGGATCCTGCAATTCTGTGGCGCCTTTTGGTAGTTCATTTTTCCCAACATCAACAGCATCTTTTACTCTACGTAATGCATCTTCTAAATCAACATCAGTACTGAACTCCACGAAAATCAGAGAAGCATCCTGAGAAGAGACAGAAGTTAATTCTTTTAAACCCCGGACATTTTCTATCTCTTTTTCAAGTGGCCTGGTTATAAGGTTTTCAATATCTTCAGGAGAGTTCCCCGGATAAATTGTTTGTACCATAATTTGAGGCCAGACAATTTCAGGAAAAAGCTCTTTAGGTAAAGCACGATACGAATACATGCCAAAAAACAAAAGCATTACTGTAAGCAGATAAACGGTATTCCTATTTTTTAGAGCAAGAGTTGTTAGTTTAAATTCTCTCACTACTTTTTTGGATAATTCTTTTACTGTCATGTCAGTTTCTTTTCTGTTTATTCAACAACATTTACCGGTACACCTGCACTTACAAGATGAAACCCCTTAACAATAACTTTATCACCGGCATTAAGACCTTTGCTAATAACTGTGTTTTCATCATAAGATAAACCTGTTGAAACATATTTTTTACCAACAATAGTCTCATTATTTACCTCGTTAACAACATATACATAGTTGCCTGAAATATCTTTACGAATTACTAAAGAAGGTACCACAAATGCTTCATTAGATGAAAAATCATTTATGTGTATAGTTGAAACCATATTGGGTTTTATTTTCTCGCCGGGATTATTTATTTCCATTTCTATTTCGAATGTGCGACTCGCTGATTCGATTACATTAGATACTTGTATAACAGGAGTTTTGATACTATAATCAGGTAATGACGCAAAGCTTAGTTCAACAATTTGACCATTCACGATTTTATTAATATATGCTTCTGAAACATCAGCTTTAATAGTAAGTTTTTTAAGATTTACAAATTCGATGACAGGAAATGCAGGTCCGGCCATTTCTCCTTCTTTAGGAAAAATTTTATCGATAATACCATCAAAAGGTGCTCTGATTTGTGACATTCGAATTTGTGCTTTAAGCAATTCTAATTGAGATTCTAAGGTTTCTTTGGCGTTTTTTGCAGTCAGAAAATCAATTTCAGAACCAATACCTTCATTCCATAATGCTTCCTGCTTATTATAAGTTGTTGTTGCAAAATCAAGGTTGCTTTTAACACCGGTAATTTGCGTATCAAGAGCATCGGTGCTAAGCATAACTAACAATGATCCTTTAAACTCTTTGACCCCTCTTTACATAAATTTTTTCGATTCGGCCATTCATTTCAGGACTTATCATAGCATAATTTTTAGCTTCAACTTCACCAAAGGCAATAATATAATGATCGAACTGTTCGTTTTGCATTTCTTTTACTGCAACTGGCAAAAGTTTCTTTTCCTCTTTTGCAGTCATCGTATTTTCCAGAGACTTTATTTTCTGTTCAATAGTCACTATTTTATTTTTTTGCATTGTGATTTGCTTTAAAATCTTCAAATTATTTGGATTAATAGTGGTGTCGGTTTCAGCAATTTGTGCTTCAATTATATTTAACTGAGTTTCGATGCTTGATTGTTCTTTTTGCAATGAATCTCTTCTGGCTGTAAGTTCTGCAAGATTTTCATTCTTTGGTGAGGAGCTACATGCCACCATTGTGGCTACTATTGCGAATACTAATATTTTTCTCATTTTATAATTCGTTTAATATTTTTTCTAATTTGATTTTTGCATTTAATAAATTTACTACTGATTGAGTATATTCTGATATAGTTGTTAAATAATCTGTGTTAGCCTGAGTTAGCTCAAGACTTGAAGCAAGACCTTTTTGATGTTTAGTACTAATATTATCGAGCACTTTTTTCGAGATTTGCTTGTTTTTCTGACTGTTTTTTAAAGTTTCCTGCCCGGTAATGAATTCATTTCTTTTTTGAAGAAGCAATGAGTATAGATTAGATTCTAACATTTTTTTTGTGTTTGTAACTTTCTCTAATTCAAGTCTTGCTTGCTGAACTTTTGATCGTTTTAGGCCACTGTTAAATATTGGTATATCTAATTGAAAACCCAACATAGATGATTCGAACCATTTTTCTTCACTGTCAAAAGGATTAAAATCGTTTCGCATAGCATTTTCCTGAAAATTGTAAAAGGCTGACAGGGTTGGTAAATATTCTGATTTGTAGCGCTTTAAGTCAAGGGTCATCAAATCTTCCTGAGTTTTTATAAGTTGGTATTCGATATGTTCATTGAGAGTAAATTTCTTATTGAGCAATTCGTCAATATTAATTTCTAAAAGAACATGACTTAAATTATCAGTAAGAATAATTTCCTTTTCTCTGCCAATACCTAGTTGTATTTTTAATAATAAATACAAATAATCAATTTGTCTCGGAATCGATTTTGTTGAATTTTCTAATGATATTACTGTTATTTTAAGTTTATCGACTTCAGTTTCTTCAAGTAAGCCGTGTTTATAAAAAGCAGCTGTTTGCCGTAACATGTCTTCCATATATTCCAGGTTTTCCTGAAGAGTTTTTACGTTTTCTTCAGCCATTAAGATGGAATAGTACATTAGAGCCACGTTTGATTTTGTATCAACCTCGGTTTTATCAAGGGTTTTTTCCGATAGACTTTGATAAACTTTAGCGGCCTGTAAGCCAACTAAATATGAACCGCTAAAAATTAATTGCGAAACAGTAAGTGTTCCTGTAAAATTGTGTTTTGTACCAAACTGCACTTCTACAAATTCACCCGGCTCACCACCAAAAAATTCTGCTGGTATAAGCTGGGTAGCTAAACTCAAATTATTCATGTATGAACCAGATGCACTAATATGAGGCAATCCAATTGTTGTAGTTTCCCAAACTTTTCGATCGGCAATGGCAACATCCAGGCGAGCATTTTGAACGCTGGTATTATTCTGAAGCGCATGCTCCATTGCTTGATTTACCGACAAACTTATTGTACTGTTTTCTTGTGCATACGTCAAGTATGGTATAAAAAGCAGTAAAAATATTTTAATAATCAAATTGTTTTTCATCTTCCTATAGTAATTTTATTGTAAATGCTCTTTAATATCTATTTTATCTAATGTTTTATCTAATGTTTCAATTCCTTTTTTATTCGCCATTCCACGGATATGATAAATAAACATTTCATAAATGAATCGTGGTTTTAACATTTCTTCGTGATTAATAACCGGGTCGGTTGATATATTTAAAAATCGGCTGGTTTGCATTTTAGCAATAATTACTTCATCTAAATCATCACGGTACAAGCCTTCGTCTTTTCCTTTAATGATATTTTTTATAACAGAATCATACATTCTTTCTTCCCTGATTTCATTTATTTTTTTAAAAAGTTCAGGGTAGTATTTTTTTAAGTCATATTCCATCGATGGATTATATTTCTGGATAGTTTTTATAATAAAAATACTAACTTCAAGAAGTTCTTCAACAGCATTTAGTTTTTTATCGACCAGCTTTTTAAAGGAGCAATCATTTTTATTTAAAAGATAATTTAAAACTTTTTCTACCAGTTCGTTTTTATTTTCAACGTATTGATAAAGTGTTTTTTTAGATATTCCCAGCTCACGGGCAACATCATCCATGGTAACACTTTTTATGCCATACTTGTTATAAAGCTCACCAACCCTTTCTAATATATTTTGTAATTCTTTATTCATTAGAATAAATATTAATTAAACACTTATTTTTCAATTGTTTTTGAATCTGTAATCTTCTAAATTAGTAATTCTAATACCATGTAACCCTCTCCCGATAATTATCGGGATTATTCATACCCTTTTTGTGTACTTTTGTGCATGAAGGTTTCATGGCGCAAATGTATATCAAAAAACTCAGGAAACAAAAAAAATATAAAAAGTTTCCAAAGTTTTTAGATGAAAGAAAAAATAAGAAAGGGGGGAGAAAGAAGGGAAAGAGTTAGAGGGCGAATAAGAAACTCTCAGTGCATCTTAGTGTTCTTCATGTCTTAGTGGTAAAAAGAATTAAGGCACGAAAAAAATTGCTAAAATCCAAAATTCGCACCAAACGATATCGTGCTTTGTTTCCCGTGTAGTACTGGTGGTGTATATTTATCCTGATCGCCGGAAATATTGCTATGCAAATAATTCAAGAATATATATCCATCATTAATAATCTGGTAACTTGCCCTGAATGTGAAAGATTTATTTTCCCATTCTACCGAATCCATAAAGGGATTACCCAGACGAGATCCTCCCAAATCGTCATAATCTTTGCCTTTTTGAGCATGTAAATATGCGAATTTCAATGATAGCGTTTTAAATGGTTTATACTGAATTGCCAGATATACTTCCTGAGCATTATCCATTAAATAGTGTCCAAGGTTATAACCATTACTCTCGAATGTTGTTGTTGGAATATTATGCTTGTAAGTAAGAGGCATCGATTTAGTATACTCAGCAGTAATAAAAGTATTTGGAATTAAATTGGAGATACGCATACTGGTTTTGATGCTCCAGAAATTCCAGACAGTATCGTTAAAAAACCGACTGGTTGATAATTCATCAATAAAAAGAGTTGCCGATAAATGAACTTTCTTAATATTACGAGAACTTATATCGAAAAACATTTGTGAGTTTTGCCCCACATTCCTTCCTGCTTTATCTGTTGCATTGTAAGTATGATCCACTGATTTATAAAACATAACAGGAATAAGATATTGTAGTTGAGGTCCATTGGCACTATAAATTATGGAGTTACCGGCCGAAATATAGAAATTATTAAATGGCTTAAAAGTAAATAAGTTAGCGGCCAGATATTTGTCAAACATCATGTCTCGTTGATCGGTTCCATAAGCATTTGTAAATGTCATGCTTGATGCACTATCGATTACTTCGGAAACAAGCCATCCGTGTACCCAGTTAAACTCAAACCATTTTACAGGTTTCAAATTCAGTTTGATGTGTGCAAAAGAAGGTGTACGACCGGAAAAAATATTAGCCCCGTTGTAATTATTTCCCCACTCGAAATGATCTTTAACAGCGCCAAAGCTTCCCCACTTCCACGAATAAGTTACACCTCCCCGCATTTCGCTAAAATCGCCACCACCATCATTGTATTTATAATTGGCACCCATTCGTTGGGTTAAGAAATCTTCTTTAACCAGCATTTCGCTTTCGTGATTATCGCGTAAGCTGGCATAAATCCCCCAGTTTCCAATATATGAAAAAGCTTCTGCACCACCCCAGCGATGGTAAAAATTACCACTATCGTTCACGAAATATTCAATCCCAAGAATTGGATTAACAGAAAAAGTAAATAAGGAATCTTTGTAATACAGAATATCAAATCGTTTATCGAAATCTTTATTGGTCCCGATAGTTATCTGAATTAGTTCTTTATTAAAATCTTTAAGGTAAAAATTCAGTTCTTCCTGTTGACGTTTGGTTAAATTGTAATTACTTTCCTGAATTTCATTTAATTTATTGGCAATAAAAATTCGCGAGTAAGGCTTAACCGTTGTGTTAATATCGATTACTTGTAGTGCAGCAAATTCGTCCAGAAACTCATAAACAGACTGATTTGAAGTATGGCAGTAGACTTCCTGTGCCCTTGCTGTATATACACCAATCAACAAAATAATTACTATTATGCTTTTTATTAACCGATAGGGTGACATTGAGAAAAGGAGAAAAGGAGATGATTGTTTTTGAGTTATATTTTCCATTTTTTTATTTCACCACTAAGGCACTTAGATCACCAAAAAACACTAAGTGTGACTTTGTGTTCTTAGTGTCTAAGTGGTTATTTAATTATTCTTTAGCCAATTTAGCAAATTCTTCTGTAACCAAAGGTACTAATTGTTTTGTAATATTTTCTGTATGAAAATTAATTAATAATCCTTTAGGTTTTCCTGTTAGTTTTAGATAAGATAGCAACTGTGCTTTAAAAACAGGAATTATTGTTTCAACCGCTTTTAATTCAATAATTATTAAATCATTGACTAAAATATCTAATTTGAGATCATTTTCTAATAAAGTATCTTTATAATAAATAGGAACTTGTACTTGAGATTTAACTGACAATCCTTGTTCTTTTAGTTCTTGTAATAAGCATTTCTCATATACAGACTCCAACAATCCCGGCCCTAAGTGTTTATGAACTTCAATCGCACAACCAACAATTTTATAAGCTAAATCGTTAATATATTTCTGAGTTATTTTCATTTAATAAAGTTTTTCTTTACCACTGAGGCACTAAGAGCACTAAATTACACTAAGTATCTAGGTGGTAAAATTATTTACTCCGTGCATTTCGAAACAATATATTCCACACAGCTTTCCAGAAATATTCCCAGTCGGTTAGGAGAGGGTGTTTCTCGTATGCTTCCAGGTATTTTAATTCTGATGCTTGTATTTCTTCTATTGTTTTTGGCATATCAACATAAAAAGGAGGGAGCAGACCTGGTTTTGTTTTTATTGTTTTTTCCTGTAATTCTTTGTTATACATACTAAAATAATGTTCACTTAAAGTAAGAACTCCAACAAGTTTCATTTCTCCCCTGTAATAATTAATGTGCATTGGTAATTCATCAATCCAGAATTTTCTGAA
>JAUWQL010000120.1 GCA_030611105.1 Bacteroidales bacterium | reverse complement strand
TTAGCTCTTTTCAATCGTTTCTTAATATTTCCCTCAATAACATAATGATCAATTAAAGGGGCAAATACATTCATTAAAAGAATTGCTAACATCACACCTTCAGGGTAAGCTGGATTTATTACCCGGATTAAAATTGCAAAGAGTCCAATCAAAAATCCATAGATGATTTTCCCTTTTGGAGTTTGAGCTGCTGATACAGGATCTGTTGCCATAAATACAGCTCCAAAAGCAAATCCGCCTAATAATAGATGATGCCATGCAGGAATTTCCATGAATGGATTTACTGCAAAAACGTTAAGCAACAATCCCATGACTAATCCACCAATAAAAGTAGATATCATAATTCTGGCACTTGCCATTCCTGTAAATAAAAGTATTGCAGCACCAATTAATATGGCTAAAGTTGATGTTTCTCCAATTGATCCCGGGATTGTTCCAAAAAACATTTCTATGACACTGGGAAGATTTTCAATTTTTCCGGCGGCGGCTTCGGCTAATGGAGTTGCTCCGGAATAAGAATCAATTATTCCTTCACCATTCAGCATTCCGTGTGTCCAAACGGCATTACCCGACATATAAGAAGGGTAAGCAAAGAAAAGAAATGCACGGGCTGTTAAAGCAGGATTAAGAATATTCATCCCTGTTCCACCAAAAACTTCTTTACCGATAATAACAGCAAAAGCAGTTGCGACAGCAACCATCCATAATGGTGTATCTACTGGTAATATTAAAGGAATTAATATCCCTGAAACAAGGAATCCTTCATTTACTTCGTGTCCTCGATATTGTGCAAAAACAAATTCAATACCTAATCCAACAACATAAGAAACAACTATAATTGGAAAGACCTTAAGGAAACCTAACCAAAATAATTCAAATAACGTACCTTCTTGTCCGGTTGCCATAAAATGCTGATAACCTACATTCCACATTCCAAAAAGAACAGTAGGTACTACGGCTAATACTACTATAGCCATTGTTCTTTTCATATCGTTTGCATCTCGAATATGAGCACCTTTAGTTGTTACTGTATCCGGAACAAACATAAACGATTCAAATGCTTCAAATGTAGCTTCAAGTTTTTCTAATTTCCCACCTTTCTCGAAGTGGGGTTTTATTTTGTCTAAATATCTTCTTAATGATTTCATTAATCGATTTATATTTTAGTTTTTATTTCATTGCAGCTTGCAGCTTTTTTAGCTCATTTCTTTTCTCATTAAATCAAGTCCGGTTCTGATAATAGACTGAACCTCGATTTTAGAAGTACACACATATTCGCATAAAGCAAAATCTTCTTCATCAACTTCATAAATACCTAGTTGTTCCATTTTATCAATATCTTCAACCATAATGGCTTTAATTAATTGCACAGGATAAATATCCATTGGGAAAACCTTATTGTACTCACCTGTCATTACATAAGCTCTTTGACCACCATGTATATTTGTATCCAAACGATATTTTTTACCAGGAATTAACCATGAAAGAAGTGCGCGAGATGCAGTATATTTCTTAAATCCCGGTGTAGCCCATCCGAAAAATTCATAATATTTTCCTTCAGGAATTACTGTTATTTGATTATCGTAATATCCAACAAATCCATCATCGGAAATTTTGGAACCTGTTAATACATTACCGCTAATATATCTAAGGTCATTTTCATTATCATCAATAAGATTTTTAATCGATGCACCATTTATGATCCTATAATATTTTGGATTTTGTACTTCAGAACCGGCTAATGCTATAATTTTAGTTGCATCATATATTCCTTTATCGAATAACCGACCAATAGTTATAATTTCCTGTGGATAGGTGTACCAAACAATTTCACCTTTATTTATAGGATCAATTTTATTTATCTGAACACCCACGTTGCCCGATGGATGAGGTCCTGTAAATTTATTTATCTGAACACCCTTAGCTTTTGTAAAAGTCTCGGCGGCAGGATAATCAGCATTTATGTTTAGGTGAATTGTTCCTTCTGTTAGCTTTGAAAGAATATCAATTCCTTTTTGAAAATAATCGGTATATTCTTTTGCAACATAATCCATGTCTGGTGCAAGAGGAGCACTTTCGAAAGCAGAAATAAAAATTGCTTTTGGACTGTCGTTCGGATTTGCAATGGTCGAATATGGTCTTTGTCTAATAGTTGGCCATAATCCGCTTTGTTGCAAAACTGCAACAATTTCTTCTTTTGAAAGATTCGTAGAATCGCCAAGCTGAAATTCTTCATATTCAATTGTAGCATCAGCCTTGACTACAACTTCCAGAATTACCCTTCGCTCACCACGATTGATAGCAGTTACTTCACCACTTACAGGAGAAGTAAATTGCACTTCGGGTTGAAACTTGTCATAAAAAAGTGGTGTTCCGGCTTTAACTTTATCACCTACTTTAACAACCAGTTTAGGGCGAATTCCCTTGAAATCGGTAGGCTTTACTGCATAATATTCCGCCTGATTTGCCTTTTTTATAATCTTTTCGGCAGTACCAAGCATGCTTATGTTTAAGCCTTTTTTTATTTTAATAACTTTCGACATGCTAAAGTTGTTCTATTGATTTTACTTTGGTATTAAACAAATAGATCTATTAATCTAGTGTCAGCAAATATAATTTTATTTTTTATAAACATATATAAATTACTATATAAATGACATTTGTCATTATATGATATTCGTCAATAAATATATTGACATGAATCTGTTTGAATAAATATCTTAAAATAAATCAGCACTTTAATTATTTTTTAGCTAATCTGTTTTCATTCTTCAAGGTTTTTTATTTCTATAAAACCTTTTTTATCTTCAATAATATTTTAATTCTCCTTGTTAAAACGAATATGAACATTGTTCTCATTTGCATTTTAACTGCTTGGAACAGAATTGTTTTTATTGTACAGCCAGAACAAGTTCTAGAATCAAATTGATTCGTCATAAAAAAAATATTAAATTTAAGTATTTTAATAAACGAAGTGTTGTAGATTTGTCACATAATACTATCTATATATACATATATCTAAAACCTGTTACATGAAAATAAAGAATATTACAGCTCTCTTCTTGATATTGTTATCGATATGGATATTGTTAAACAATCAGTTTCAGATAGAAGTAATGATAATAGGAGTGATTTTATCATTTGTTATTTCTATAATTATGGGAAGCAGAATAACTGTTTTTAATGAATTAAAGTTTTCATTAGGATCTGTTTTTTATACAATCTGGTATCTGTTTGTTTTTCTTGCAGAATTGGTAAAATCTAACCTTGATGTGGCGCGCAGGGTGCTAACACCATCTCTTCCTATTAATCCTGGAATTATTAAAACAAAAACAGTTCTAAAATCTAAAATGGGTAGAATGATTCTTGCAAATTCAATTACTCTCACTCCGGGTACGCTTACAGTTGATATCGAAGATGATATTCTTTATATTCATTGTATTGATGTTTGTTGCGAAGATATTGATAAAGCTACAGCAGCTATAGTTAATAAATTTGAAAAAATCTTAGTTAAAATATATGGTTAATACATTACTTTTTATATCGGCGATAATAATATTGTTGGCAATATTGTTGACACTTTATCGGTTTATTAAAGGCCCTACAGCCCCTGATCGTTTGGTTGCGTTTGATGTGATGACGGTTAGTTCACTTGCACTTATTGGATTAATTGCAAAATTTTCATCGCGAATTATTTACCTTGATGTTGCTATAGTATATGGATTGCTTAGCTTTCTGGGTGTAATTATTGTTTCACGTTATTTTGAAAGGGGATTGTAGTATGGGAAATATACTTGAAATTATTGGAGCAGTATTAGTTCTGTTAGGATCAGTCTTTTTATTTCTTGGAGCTCTAGGTCTGGTTCGTATGCCCGATTTATATAATCGTATACAGGCAGGAACAAAAGCATCTACTCTGGGTACATTTTTAACTTTATTTGGATTATTATTAATTATCCCTGAATGGTGGGGTAAGTTAGTATTACTCATGATATTTATATTAATAACCAATCCTGTTTCGTCTCATGTACTTGCAAGAGCTGCACATTATATTAAGATACCTTTGACAGAGAAAACTGTGGCGGACTTGTTAGATAAAGAAGAGACTACTTATAAAGTAAACGAAGAAATTAAAAACGAATAATATGATTAACCTGATAATTGCAATCGTTATAGGTGTTTTGATTCTGATAATGGCAATCATTGCTGTTCATCATAAAAATATAGTTGTTGGGATAATTGCTGCCGGAGTTGTTAGTTTGTTTGCATCAATATTGTACCTGCTTTTAGCAGCTCCTGATGTTGCAATGACTGAAGCAGCTATTGGTAGTGGATTATCCACTGTTATTTTCTTTTATGTTCTAAACAAAATAAAAAGACAAAATGGTTAAAAATTCATTGATATTTATCGTGTTAATTGGGTTTGCTGTTTTATTGGCCGATTTATTTGTTGGTTTTAACGGAAATACTGATTTAAACACTTTAGCAAATCATTATGCTGTATCAGGGCCTGAAGAAGTTGGTTCTGCCAACCTTGTAACTGCTGTAGTTGTAACATATCGTGGTTTAGATACTCTTGGCGAAGTAACCATTTTGTTTCTGGCGGCAGCTATTGTAAGTTTTCTCCTTAAAGTTGAAGCAGGAGCTAGCCGAAACCGAAAATTAAGATCAACAAGTGAAATATTAGATACAGCATCAAAAATATTGGTGCCGGTAATATTTTTATTTGGTATATATGTTTTTATTAACGGACACCTGAGTCCTGGTGGAGGTTTCCAGGGTGGAGCAATAATAGCATCTGGTTTAGTGCTAATGTTACTTGCCCAACCTGCAAAAGAAGTTGGTCATAAATTAATTACCCTTGTTGAATCCATTTCAGGAATAAGTTTTGTTTTAATTGGTGTTGCAGGTGTTCTTTTTGCAGCAGGATTTCTCGACAACAAATTATTATCCTTAGGAAAATTCGGAACTATTTTTAGTGCAGGTGTAATTCCTGTTATATACATATTTGTCGGATTAAAAGTTGGTGCTGAATTATCAGGAATAATTACTAATCTACAGGAAAATCAGAACGAAGCATAATGGAAAATTTAAATCTAGAAATTATAACATTAATTACAGGAATAATCCTTGTCCTGATTGGCATATGGGGATTGTTAACTCAAAAAAATCTAATTAAAATTGTAATTGGATTTACCTTGTTCAATACAGGTATTCATATTATTATGGTAAGTATTGGGTATGTGAAGAACCGTACTGCTCCAATCATTGATCAATCTGTAAATATAAATGATGTGGGGAATTCTGTTGTTGACCCTGTTCCTCAGGCATTGGTTCTTACAGCTATTGTTATCGGACTTGGTGTTACAGCACTTATGCTTACATATGTTTTAAAAATGTATCAGAAAAGGAAATCATTAGAAATCAATAATTATAACGATCTAAAATGGTAGGACCTATATATATAATCGCAATTGCTTTAGGAACAGCTTTCTCTCTTGGATTTTTTAAGAAAGCCAATAGTAATTTTTCTTTTGCATTTATGTTATTCGCAATGGCCTTTATGACTTTTATTTCGGGTCAGTGGTTGTATGCTTTTTTAACTCAGCAACAAGAAACAATACAAATTTTTACAGCAGGCTTTAAACCACCATTTTCAATTAGTTTGCAAATGGGGCTTCATGAATCAGTTTTTCTGAGCCTGATAAATATTATAGGATTACTGGCAGCGATTTATTTGTATGATCAGCTCAGGGAAAAAGGCGTTCAGATGATGATGATATTTGTTCTGTTGTTCATGGGATTGAATGTGGTAATAATGACCAGAGATATTTTTAATCTCTTTGTTTTCCTTGAAATTGCCAGTATTGCAACAGCAGGATTAATTATATTAGATAAAAGTATTAATGCTACAAGTGCCGGATTTAAATATATTATAGCAACAGCTATTATCAGTGGGATATTGCTAATAGGAATTATTGCAATTTATTATTTCGCAGGCTCCTTATTTATTAATGATATTATTAAGCTAAATTTAATTTATGTTAAGGGCGGTGCAGTTGCCGTATTTTTAGTTTTAATAGCAATTATTCTTGAATTAAAACCTTTTCCTGCAAACGGATGGGCTTTGGATGTTTATGAAGCAGCACATCCCGGAATTGGGGCTGTTATCTCTGCAGCTTCTGCATCAGCAGGAATTTTTGTTCTTGCAAAAATTTTACCAATTGTAGGAGACCCAGGGTATTATATTATTGGACTAATCGGAATCATTACTTTCCTTGGTTCAAATTTATTGGGATTAAAACAGGATAAAGCAAATCGCTTATTAGGTTACTCATCAATTGGGCAAATAGGATTGCTATTAACAATAATTGGTTTAACTCCATATCTTGGTGACAAAACTTTGTTTATTGCTTTTGGGGTTTTAATATCTCATGCTCTTGCAAAAGCAGGATTGTTTTGGTTAGCAGGAATAATTAACTCTGAACAGATAAAAGGATGGGCTGCAATTCGCAGAAATCCACACTTATTAGTATTGATGGGAACATTCATTTTTGCTTTGGTTGGTTTTCCTCCATTTCCTTCTTTCTTTGCTAAATGGGAGCTAATAATGCAACTTGCAAATAATGACAAAATCCTCTGGCTTGCACTAATTCTTATTGGATCCTTTATCGAAGGAATATATCTGTTCCGTTGGTTTGGCTATGCCATTAAAGGTGAAAATGAGGATTTACCTGAATTTAAAATCCAATGGAATAAAATAATACCGGTTATAGTTTCTGCTTTAGGCTTATATGCGATAGGTTATTATTATAGTACATTAACAGGTTTGGCGGCAAACTTAAATTATATTCCATTGCTTTTTATAATTTTCTTATATGCAATTGATTTTCTGCCGGTATATATCAAAAACACAATTTCAATAGCTGGTATAGGATATTATTTATACATCACATTCCCTGATTTAGAGGAGTTTAGATTGATTTTCGCTTTGATATTTCTCGTAGGTGGAATCATTATATTACTTGCAGGATATGCAAAAAAAGGAAGAAGATCAGGTTTTTATCCTTTGGTAATGATGATGTTTGCAGGTCTTATTGGTTTAATTGAAGCAAACACAACACTCGAATTCTTTTTTGCCTGGGAAATAATGACAATTGGTTCATATTTTTTGATTATCAGAGGGAAAAAATCGATGACTCATGCTTTGAGTTATATGCTTTTCTCGGTGGGAGGAGCCTATTTAATACTAGCAGGATTTGGTTTGGCTCATATTGGTCAATCATCATATTCACTTGATATTTTAGCAAATGTTCAAAGCTATGCACCAATAATTTTTACTTTATTGGCAATTGGGTTTATGACAAAAACTGCATCTATTGGTTTACATATTTGGCTGCCCGGAGCACATGCCGAAGCCGAAAGCGATGTGTCGCCTATGGTTTCTGCAATTTTGCTAAAAGCAGGTGTTTTTGGGTTAATTGTTTTAATGCTTAAAATGGGAGCCCAATCATTTGGAAGCTTTGATATCTATTATGCACTTGCATGGATTGGAGCTATTACTGCTGTAATGGGTAATATGATGGCTGCATTTCAGGAAGATGCAAAACGATTGCTTGCTTATTCAAGTATTGGGTTTTTGGGATATGCCTTGTTCGGATTGGCACTTATGTCGCATCTGGGTTGGTTAGCTGCTGTTTCATTATCAGTTGTTCACTTCATGTTTAAAACATTATTATTCCTCGCAATAGGAGGAGTTGTTATGCGGGTTAAAACAAAAGAAATGTATAAGATGGGGGGATTAATAAAAAAGATGCCTTTTACTTTCATTTCTGTTTTAATGGGGATTATTGTTATTGCAGGTGTACCTCCGTTAACCGGATTTGGTGGGAAATGGATACTTTATAATGCTGTTCTGGAAAAAGGCTGGTTTTTGCCTGCCGGAGCAATATTTTTTGCAGGTATAATTGCATTTCTGTACTGTTTCAGATTAATTCACGCAATCTTTCTTGGTCAGTTAAAAGATGAACACCGCGAAGTAAAAGAAGCTCCTTTTTGGATGCTGCTTCCACAATATATTATTTTAGCAGTAATAATGCTTTTCTCTGCTATTCCAAACTCATTACTTAAACCAATTGGTGAAGCAATAATGCCGTATTTTTCTGAAGGTGCTCTCGAATGGCAAGGAAACTTAGCAATAAGCAATTTTGGTTACTGGAATGGTGAATTAATAATGTATATTGTTGGTGGTATATTTGTTGTAGTTTTTGGATGGCTATGGTTTATGAATCGAAATGCTCAGGAAGTAAAACAATTCAATATTGGCTATTCTGCCGAGCGACCATCTCTACCCGAGACAACACATTTTGCATATAATTTCTTTGCACCCTATAAAAAAGCATTAGGGTTTCTTGTGTCACCAATTATCTCAGATTTCTGGGAAGCTGTATCTGAAGGAATTCATGCTATAGCCGATAAAATCCGACGAATTTATGATGGAAATGCACAGACTTATGTGCTTCATATAATTGCGTTTATTGTAATCTTTTATTTAATTGCGTTTGGAGGATCTTATGGAATTTAAAAATATAGGCTATGCCCTTTTAACAATATTCATTGTTTTAAATTATGGACTAATTCTTCAGGGAGTAGTTCGTAAGATTGGTGCAAGAGTAGGACGACGCTATGGAATTAGATGGTATCAGCCATATATCGATATAATTAAAAATTATGCTAAACGTAGCACCATCACTCATGGAGTTATGTTTTATATTGCTCCGGTTTTCAGGTTAACAGGTGGTATTGGTTTATTGCTTTTTATGCCTGTTATTTTTGGGTCTGATATTTTTGGTAATTTTTCTTTTGCCGGAGATTTAGTCTTAGTTCTTTACTTCCAGTTTTTTGGAATACTTGGAATGGCTCTTGGAGCAGCTGAAAGCGGACATCCTTATTCAGCAATTGGTATTTCAAGAGGTTTATCTCAGGTAACATCATTTGAATTACCATTAACACTTGGAGTTCTTGCTGTTGCAATGCAATATCAAACATTAAACATAACTGAAATTGTTGCTGCTCAACAGGGTGGTTTTATGAACTGGACAATAATTACCAATCCTTTTGCAGCAATTGCAATGTTAATTGCATTTTTGGGAGCAATGGGGCGTTCTCCTTTCGATGTGGTTTTAGCTCCGCAGGAAATCCCAATTGGGCCACCTACCGAATTTCAATCAGGCCTTTTGGGTGTATTGCAGCTTAATCGTGCAATTTTTCCCGCAGCTAAATTAATTCTCTTTATGAATTTGCTCTTTGGAGGTGCAACAAATTGGGCTGAGTTAATCCTTAAGACATTTTTAATTTATATGTGGCCGGTTTTTGTAGGAACAGTTTTTCCACGGTTTAGAGTTGACCAATCAATAAGATGGTTTTTAACAGTACCCCTAATTATTGGAATTATTGCAATAATTTTAATTTGATTTTGAAGATGAAAAATTCAGGGCAAGGAATTTTGATATATAAGGAAATGATTATAAAAAAAACTTTGCGTCTTTGCGACTTTGCGAGAGTTTTTTAAATTGTAAACAGATGAAAGAAGATTTTAAGAAAAGAACGGTAATTTCCCCTGAGGGTAAACCAATTGAAATAGATCCGTTAAAAGATTATTTTAGTGATGCTAAACCAAAGGTTTATAAGCCCGGAAATCCGGTAATTGAAAAATTCGCGAATTGGGCAAGAGCTAACTCTCTTTGGGTATTGGGATTTGGAACCGGATGTGGTGCTATAGAAATGCGCCCTTTAATGACTCCAAGATTTGATGCTTACAGATATGGAATCCAATGGAGACCAACACCAAGACAAGCTTCTGTTTTTGTTGTTTCAGGCTATTTATCTGTGAAAACATTAAAAAGAGTTGTGCGAACATATGAGCAAATGCAAAATCCAAAATTTGTTATTGCACTTGGTAGCTGTACTATAAATGGTGGAATGTATTGGGATAGTTATAATACTATAAACAGGCTTGATCAGTATATGCCTGTTGATGTTTATATTGCCGGTTGTATGCCAAGACCGGAATCATTATTAGCAGGTTTCGAAAAATTGAAAACTATAATAAAAGAAGGACGCGGCGAAGGAGCAAACACTTATGCCGAAAAATTCGACTGGTATAAAGCAAATCAAAAGAAAATAATAAAAGATTGGGATATGCCTGACTATAACTGGTAATTCGATTGATGATTGACTATTTACGATTGATTATTGATAAATTGTAAATTAAAAAAATAATAAAATGACAAAAGAAGAATTAAAAGAAAGAACAAAGATATTCGCACACAGATGTGTGAAATTGGCCTTGTCGTTGCCAAATAATAAATTAGGTAATCATTTGCAAGGTCAGTTAATACGTTCATCTACATCGGTGGCTGCTAATTACAGAGCTGCCTGTTTGGCTCAATCTAAAAAAAGCTTTATTGCAAAATTGAGTATTGTTATTGAAGAATGTGATGAAAGTTTATTTTGGCTTCAATTTATTTTAGATGAAAAATTAATTGCTGAGGACAAAATAAAAAATCTCTTACAGGAAGCAAATGAGTTAACCTCAATATTTATTTCATCAAGAAAAACAGCAAACAAGAATAATTGACTATTGACGAATAATAATAAATAGTAAATCGTAAATCGATGAATGATATAAAAACCCAATTTGATATTACTGAAATTATTGAGCAGCGGAAGAATCTCAGTTTTATCACAATAGCAAAAGAACATGCTATTTCGCTTATTACATATTTAAGAGATTACAAAGGTTTTTCGCATCTTGTATTGCTTACTGCTGTTGATTGGCTGGAAGATAACAAATTCCAATTAACATATCTTTTAAATAATCCTGATATAAAAACTGATATTGGTGTTAGAGTTAAGATCTCTCGTGATGATGCCACAATGCAAACAGCACATCAACTTTGGGAACAAGTAGCAACTTATCAGAGAGAACTTAAAGAAATGTTTGGAATTGATTTTCCGGGCAGCCCCGATGTTGACAAACCATTTATTCTTGAAGGATGGGAAGATAAACCACCATACAGAAGAGATTTTGACACTAAACAATACTCAGAAGATACATATTTCCCAAGACCGGGAAGAGAATCAAATGATCCGGCAGAGTACATGAAGAAAAAGCTTTATCCAGATGAAAAATAAATTGTTTAAAATAACTGAAGACAGATCACAATTCCCTGAGAAGAATGCAGAAGGGAAAATAGATATTGATTTAAGCTCACACAAATATCTAAAATTGTGGCAAGGCCCACAGCATCCCGGCATTACCGGGAATATGGCTTTAGAACTAACAGTTTTGGGCGATGAAGTTATGCATTGCGAAACACACGTTGGTTATCTTCATCGTGGCTTTGAGAAATTAATGGAACGCCGAAAATATATTCAGTGTTTTCCAATTGTGTGTCGGGTTGCAGTCCCTGAACCGGATTTTAATGAGTACTGTTTTGCATCTGCAATGGAAGAGTTAACCGGAATTAAAATTCCGGAAATGGCAAAATGGTTAAGAACTCTTGTTCTTGAAATGTCACGTTTGCAATCATATCTTATGTGGATTGGAGGACAATCCGGAGCTTTTGGTTCAGGTATTATTGGTCAATGGTCTAATTATCTTCGTGATCTTGTTCTTGATAGATTTGAAGAATTAACCGGGGGTAGAATTTATCATATGTACCAACTACCAGGAGGCGTTAGAGGATTATTACCTGATGGCTTTAAAGGAAGAATGGAAGAAACATTACAAACTATTGAGGAATTCATGGGCGATATTGATAAAGTAATGTTTAATAATGCTGTTTTCAAAAAACGTT